>JAVVZN010000264.1:0-3070 GCA_036650555.1 Rikenellaceae bacterium | reverse complement strand
ATGACTAAAGTTTTTGTGGTGTTGTTCCACTTGTCGTCACCCAACGTAGGATTTTTGGGATCAATCTTAATCACCTTCTCAAGCGTTGTTGTCGTAGCATCGAAAATAAATATCTTCAACTCATTAATATGATTTTCATTGGGCTCACCAACCACATCCGCACGCGAAATAGCGGCTTCAGATAGAGCGATAGTGATACTGGCTGCACCTTGCTGAGGCGAGTTGGCATCAATCGACTCTTTATTGCACGAGGCAATAAGCAGAGCCAAAAAGGTAAGAAGTGATATATGTCTTAATTGTTTCATAACTATATTTTATTTATTAGGATTTGTTCTAACGCAACGCACCTTAAAACCGTAATTAATATTTAATGGCTGGATTATTTTCCCTTTGGGAAAATAAGACCAACCTTCTACGATACGTACTCCGGTAACTGGATCAGTTGTATCAGATCCTAACGTGTAAGTCCAATAACTTGCCGATTCGTCGGTTTTTTGTTCACGTCCATCATCCCATACAAGATAATCATGCGTAGGAAGCAACAATCGCTTTTTGTATGTTATAACAGTAGCCCCAGGTAGCGATTCGACATCGGGTAGAGTCACAAGCACCGAACTCTCGTCTTTTGTAGGTTGTCGCCAATAGCCATTATTATATGCGCCACCGGTGCCAGCAAACTTACCTGCATTCTTGCAAGGATCTTCATTATCGTGATAGGCAAGTATGCCAGTCCAATCAACTGATGATGGTCTAGGTGATAATCCAGTTCCATCGTGTAAAAGCCACGTTTTAGTCACATCACCATACATGCCAATTCGCGATTGCCATTTAAAGAACATCTCTGCGTTGGTAGGATCACTAGCTATCATCATGCCTGTGTTCTGTGCTGAATTTTGTATTGTAAGATTTGCAGTTGCCCAATTTGTGCCACCAGCCCAATATGTTCTCTTACCATCAGTAGTGGTGGTGAGCACCCCACCAAAATTGACCGAATATTGTTCGATCGACACGGGTATTTCTGTATCGTAGCTTAACGGAGAGGCGCAATTAACTGTCAATTTACCTATATATTTAAGTCCTCTGTGGAGCTCATCTTTGCGTTTTAATGTGATCGTTCCACTGTTGTCATCTATTTCACTAATGGTTAGATCTATATGCGAGGCTGCATCCCCACTTAGTTGCGCAGAGTTAAGTTTTCCACCCTTGTAGTCTACTATGATCTGCTCATCTGCCTCATCCAAATCTACACTAGCAGCAGAGAGAGTGAGCATCTTACCATCATCACTTTTTATCTCTTCACCATCCCATGGCAAGATATTTGTTGTTATATCAACACTATTTTGATTTGGAACCTCTGTGCCAAAACCCAACACTCTGACATTCATCTTGTAGAATGTGTTACGAAGTGTTCGACTAGGATTTGACGTATCACCACTATTATTGATAGTGAGTTTATAGTAATTTTTATCGGTCGTTACTCCATTATTGGTGTATGGAAGTTGTAGAGTGAAAAATGTTGCCAGTGGAGCATTAACGCCCATCGCCGGGTTCTCATAGACATACAGCGTGGCTACTTGCGTTGCACCACTAGCTGTCATCGTTTGAGCATCATATTTAAACATTACATTGCCTGCTGGTAGTGCTGGCGATTGTTGCTCACAAACATAAGAAGACTTTGGAGCATTGTGTAGCTGCACCTTCGCCTCACCAAAAGTGTATGGATATGCTGCGAGAAACTTAGCATCAATAGATACCGTTAGCTCAATCTTCACCACTTGACGTTTAACATCTACCGTGAGTGATTTTTCCGTTGAGAAATTATGCGATTCGGCTTTCCCCGACATAAGCAGAGGTAGCTCTTTGGTTGGAACAGCTACTGCACCGGTAAGCTCAGTGAGCGATGCCACTAGCAGCTGCTCAGTGGTGATCTTCGCTAACTCCGCGTCTGAAACAGCCCAGTTTGCAATGACATAGACATTGCGCAGACGAGTTGGTTCGGGAAAATCACGCATCACGAGGGTACTTGAAGTGTTATCCCACATATCATTACCCACAGTACTCTGCTTAGGGTCGATCTTTATCACTCTTTCAAAAGCCTTTGATGCATGGTCGAAGATAAATATTTTCAACTCTTTAATATGATTTTCATCATCCACGCCAGGCTCCGTTGCAGCATATGTGGCTGCATCCGACAATCTAAGCGTGATTTTTGCTACTCCCTCACCTATCGTATTGGGTTCCGTGGAGGTTTGTTTGTTGCATGAGGCAATAAGCAGCGCCATGCAGGCAACAATAGATAAATATTTTAATCGTTTCATAATTTATATTTTTTAATTATCGCGAATACAACGCACTCCAAAAGAGTGCATAAATGTGTTTTGCTGACCTATGTCAATACCATTACTAGCTGCCGTTAAATAATACATACTTCCATCTGTACCAACTGACGATGATATAATATTTAATGTTCCTTCTTTACTATATGATGGCGTTACACCTGTACCATACGATAAATTATATACGAATACAGACCCCTTGCCTGGATTATTAGGATCTGTTTGCGCAGCTGCGTTTGGACCAAGAAACCATCCAAAATCAGACGTAGCACTATGGTCAGGATGTCCATTTTTATCTAACACCTTTTTCCCCTCAGCCAACAGATCTTCCCACTCTTTAGCCGTAGGTATTCGCCAATTATGTCCATCATAAGGACTAATATGTCTACATATATCTCCAGCGGTTTTATCAGCCGTCAAGCCCTTATCTGCAAGTAGGTGTGCAATATAATCTTTATCTACACCACAATAAGCAGCATCAGGAATACCTCCAGTTTCAACCGCTGGGTTAAATCCTGTATCGGAAAAATTTGGAATCCTACCAAGTGTTGGATGGAATACTTTCGTCCATGGCGTAGGATCATACACAATGTTTATTGCGCCACCTGCTACTTGTTTCATTGCAATAGGTCTTCCAAACTTAAATAGTAGATTACTATGCGCATCATCATTTGGACCTCCAATGACAACTTGTGAACCGTTCCAAAACAACATCCCTTTAGCAAAACGCTGCG
>JAVVZN010000263.1:0-3078 GCA_036650555.1 Rikenellaceae bacterium | reverse complement strand
TCGGAGGCGGAGCAACAGGTCTAGGAATTGCTGTTGATGCTGCAACGAGAGGTTATAATGTTGCTCTCTTAGAAAGTAACGATTTCGCAAAAGCAACATCAAGTCGAAGCACAAAGCTAGTGCATGGTGGCGTACGTTACTTAGCACAAGGCGATGTTGGACTTGTTTTGGAGGCACTGCACGAACGCGGATTACTTCACAAAAACGCTCCTCATCTTGTGAAAGATCAGCAATTTATAATTCCTTGTTACAACTGGTGGGATGCCCCAATGTACACAATAGGACTAACCATGTACGACATATTAGCAGGAAAGTTATCTCTAGGTAGATCGCTCTACAAATCTATAAAAAGCACCGTTAAACTCCTACCAACAATCAAAAAGAAAGGGTTGAAAGGGGGAGTTCTATACCACGACGGACAATTCGATGACTCTCGTTTAGCTATAAACCTTGCACAGACAGCTGCCGAAAACGGGGCAGCTGTGGTGAACTACATGCAGGTGGTGTCACTTACGAAAGATTCCAATGGAAATATTTGCGGAGTGAATGCTTCAGACATGACAAACGACGACAAGTATGCTCTAAAAGCTAAATGTGTGATCAATGCAACCGGGGTGTTTGTAGATAGCATACTTCAAATGGATGAACCTAAGGCACGTCATATTGTACGACCAAGTCAAGGAGTGCATATTGTTGTCAATAGATCCTTTTTATCGGGTGACGATGCAATAATGATCCCAAAAACCGACGACGGGCGTGTGTTGTTTGCTGTCCCTTGGCATAATAAGGTGGTGATAGGAACCACCGACACCGTGCGAGAGCATCCACAGCTTGAACCTGTGGCTCTTGAAGAGGAGGTAGATTTCATTCTTCGCACCGCTGAACGCTACACCGAAAATAAAATTTTACGTAGCGAAGTGTTGTCTGTGTTTGCAGGTCTGCGTCCACTGGCTGCTCCAAAAACCGATGGTGGCAGCACAAAAGAGATTTCTCGACGTCACAAAATCATAGTTTCAGCATCTAAATTAATCACAATAACAGGCGGAAAATGGACTACATATCGTCGCATGGCACAAGACACAATTGATGAGGCTATAAAAATTTCATTATTAGAGCCTAGTAAGTGTGTGAGTTCAACACTAAAGATCCACGGACATAAGCCAACATCATCTTTCTCCGACTGGTTCTACGTTTACGGATCAGACGGCGATGCGATAAAAGAGATGATAGCAGATAACCCACAATTAGGCGAGCGACTACATCCCGATTACGAATTTTTGACGGCTGAAATTATATGGTCGGTGCGAAACGAGATGGCATTAACAATTGAGGATATACTTGCCAGACGATTAAGACTTCTATTTATCGACGCTCGTGCTGCTCAACAAGTTGCACCTAAGGTGGCTGAGGTAATGGCTCTTGAGATGGGTAAAGATAAATTATGGATAGAGAGTCAGCTAAGTGAGTTTATGACTATTAGCAAACATTTCATATTAGAAGATACTGTTTCATAACATTAAGAGATATTATCATGGAAAATCTTAAAAAATATATTTTATCGCTAGATCAGGGCACAACATCATCACGAGCAATAATATTCGACAAAAATGGAGCAATGGTTTCTGTGGCTCAGAAAGCATTTGAACAAATATTTCCACATCCAGGATGGGTGGAACACGATGCAAGTGAGATTTGGTACACACAATCGGGAGTAGCTGCTGAGGCAGTGGCAAAAGCAAATATCACTGGGCTCGACATAGCTGCAATAGGCATAACAAACCAACGCGAAACCACAATTGTATGGGATAGAGAAACATCTGTACCTCTCTACAACGCAATAGTGTGGCAAGACCGACGAACAGCCGACTACTGTAATTCTCTCAAAGAGCAAGGACATGCAGAGATGATTCGTAAAAAGACAGGATTAATAATTGATGCTTATTTCTCTGCTACAAAAATAAAATGGATTTTAGACAACATAGAAGGAGCAAGAGAACGAGCAGAGAAGGGCAAGTTGTGTTTTGGCACAGTTGATAGCTGGCTTATATGGAAATTCACTCGCGGGAAAGCACATGCAACCGATGTTACAAATGCCTCTCGCACAATGCTTTTCAATATCCACTCGCTACAATGGGACGATGAACTACTGGAACTTTTCACCATTCCTCGTTCAATGCTACCAACTGTTCATGCAAGTTCTGGAATAATCACCGAAACTGCATCTACTCTATTTTCCACAAAAATTCCTATCTCTGGCATAGCTGGTGATCAACAAGCCGCTCTATTTGGACAGCTATGTATAAATAAAGGGATGACAAAAACCACCTACGGCACTGGATGTTTTATGGTGATGAACACAGGCGACAAAGTTATTGAGTCGAAACATAATCTGCTATCAACTATTGCATGGAAGATTGGCAACAAAACCACCTATGCACTTGAAGGAAGTGTATTTATTGGCGGCGCAGTGATTCAATGGCTACGCGACTCTCTTGGTCTTATCACATCGGCATCTGAAACAGAATCGCTTGCAATGAGCGTGAAAGATAACGCTGGAGTCTATTTTGTGCCTGCCCTTACTGGTCTTGGCGCTCCATACTGGAATCAATATGCACGCGGCACAATTGTTGGCATCACACGTGGCACAACAAAAGCACATATAGTGCGTGCAGCATTAGAGGGTGTGGCATTTCAAGTCTATGATGTTTTAAAAGCCATGGAGAAAGACACAAACCAACCAGCAGGGGAGATGCGTGTTGATGGTGGCGCAGTGGCAAACAACTTTCTTATGCAATTTCAGTCCGACATATTTCGCGGTAGTGTGATACGTCCTAAAATATTAGAAACAACAGCATTAGGAGCTGCATATCTAGCAGGTCTAGCAGTTGGATACTGGAAAAATATAGATGAGATAAAAGAACAATGGAGCCTTGACAAAACTTTTGAACCAACAATGGCTAAGCAAGAGAGTGAAAGGCTTATTAGTGAATGGCACAAAGTAATAGACACAGTGGTATCATCTATTAAATAGTCGTCGCTGAAAAAGTGCCTTAGGATTACTTTCCACGGAAACGGCAC
>JAVVZN010000262.1:0-3088 GCA_036650555.1 Rikenellaceae bacterium | reverse complement strand
TCCGATTTTAGCGAGCTAAATCAAGATTTACAGAGCGAAAACTAGGGCGAAAAGAGCCGAAAAGAACAAAATTAATAAATTAAAACAGTTTCTTAAGGTGATCTATTGTTTTCTTAACCAAACTATCGTTTTCAACGAAATATTCTGCTTTTCCACGTTCCATGTAGTAAGCTCCAATAATATCCATTTCAAGCAGAGATTTGACATCGCTCTTATTCAATTTAATATCTTCTTGTATATCGACCTTCATATCCTGCTCTATACCTTTCAGGTCTTCTTCAATCTTTGATAGATATTTTTCGTCTTTAGCTGATTCTTTTAATTTTTGGATGTAATAGTTTGTAAGCGACAACACTTCGAACTTCTCTTTTTTCAAGCTCTCGCCAAAACGTGCAAGATCGGCATCGCTAAGAGAAAAAGTTTTTATATTAGGTGCTGTGCGATGTGCTTTAAAATATTCTTTAGCAAAGTTCTCTGTGTATGTGCCCATTGTGGCAATGTTTTGAGTGAAACGAGTGTAACGCTCTGGAGCCACTTCTATGTCGGGTGTTATGCCGCCACCATCATAGACCTTACGTCCACTTTTGGTAAGAAACTCTTTTTTCAATGAGTCTGGCACATTCCCAACGCTCCCATCTTCGTTTCTGTGTGAGAAATCAACAGCTTGAATACAACGACCACTAGGGGTGTAGTACTTTGCAGTTGTAATCTTCAACACCGAACCATGACCAACATCTTTAGGCGTTTGCACCAACCCTTTACCGAATGTACGTGTTCCAATGATTGTGGCACGATCTAAATCTTGCAGAGCCCCCGCAACAACCTCACTCGACGATGCCGACGAGCTATTTACTAAAATTGCTAATGGAATATCTTTGGCAATAGGATCTGTCATGGTGTTATAAACCTGAGGCTTATCATACGACCTACCATTTACTGTCACCACCTCAGTGCCTTTATCAACAAACAACGACACCATACGCACCGCCTCATTTAGCAGCCCACCTCCATTGCTACGAAGATCTAAGATCAATGATTTCAACTCTCCATCTCTACGTAACGCCTCAATAGCTGAACGCACTTCGGCAGTTGAATTTTCGGAAAATATGCTAAAATCAATAAATCCTACACCAGCTGCTTTATCCACATAGCCATAATATCTAACTGCTGGAGTGGAGATTCTATCGCGTTTTATTTTAACTGTTTTTTCTTCACCTGTTAAGAATGATATATATTTTAGATTTATGATTGTTCCCGGATCACCTCTTAACTCATTACTTACAGCTTTGTTATCAACATTTTTGAGATCTTTGTTGTCTACACTCACAAGTTTATCACCGAGCACCAACCCAGCTTTATGAGCAGGCGAATTTTCAACCACCTCCATCACCTCAGCATATTCATTCTCCAATGGCTTACTAATCACAGCTCCCACACCTCCATACTTACCTGTGGTGACCTCTTGAAACTTTTCATATTCACTCTCGGCCATATATTCTGTATAGGGGTCAAGATCTTTGAGCATTGCGGTGAGCGCCGACTTCACCATCTTCTCGGAATTAGGTTTATCGACATACATAAGATTGACATCGCGGAATACATTAAAAAATATATCCAGATTTTTACCTCTTTCATAGTCATCTCCATTTGATGCGGCAACTATTATAAGAACCGCAACCGATGACATTGTACCGATCAGAAAACCTTTTAGTGTTTTATTCATAATATGATATATGCGTATGCTGGTTATGCTGCTAAACTATAAAATCTTCTGAGATTGCACACTATATATATAGTGTGCAACAATCACAAGAAAATTTCAATTAACAACTACGGTTTAAGGCGATACATCACCTTAACCACTGTTTTTCTATTACCTTCTATTGTTGTAGGAAACGCCGTTAAATCAATAATTATTGCATCTTCATAAGGCGATATAAATCTACGCAGCTTACTTTTAGTGCGAAATATCATCTCAGACTGACTCTCCGATTCCAAAGCATAGCCATAAGAATCAAAAAGTGCGACAACATTTTTACGATTTGCAACCATATCAACGCCGAAAGCACGTTTTATGTATGCGATAAAAGGATGAACAACCACCAGCGCAAGAACCACTGCACCCATAATCATTGCTTGAGCCGAAGAGAAGAATACTCCCAACATGTCGGGAGTGATCTTACTGTATCCAGTGATATTCATAAGGAAGAATATCACGACAAAAATCACAATCACATATAACAAATATCGTGTTGCGCGAATAAAATAGCGTTTCATAATTAAGTTTTTATTATTTTTACAAACTGTTAGCTAGCCAAGTACATTACCACAAAATATTTTGCAAAGATGCAAAAAAGTAACCTAATATCCAATTTATTAGCCTTAATAATACCGCATATTTGTATCTCCTGTCATGAGAAGCTAAGCGAAGGTGAGGTCACACTCTGCACAAAATGCAGAATGGAGCTCCCGTTTACTTATGATTGGCTACGCCGCGACAATCCTGCGATGAATGTTCTAAGCGCTGAGAAAGAGATTGAGATGGCTGCTTCGTTTTGTTTCTACCGACGTGGCGATAAGTTTACCAACATCATACTCAACATAAAATTCAAACATCAGCAACTGGCAGCTAAGCAGTTGGGACAATGGTTTGCGCGTGAGGTGAAAGAGAATGGCGTTGGACTAGATGCGATAGATCTAATTATTCCAATGCCACTACATAAATTTCGGTTATGGTGGCGAGGCTATAATCAAACATACTGCATTGCCGAAGGGATAGAAAAAGTGTTCAACGCACCAATATGTTGTGATGCAGTGATAAGATCTGTTCACACAAAAGTACAATCAAAAATGAAAGGACGCTGGCTAAGAATACAGAACGCGGAGAATATATTTAAAGTTGTTGATAGCAAAAAATTAGAAGGCAAACATATTTTGTTAATCGACGATGTACTAACCACAGGAGCCACTCTACGTTCACTTATAAGATGTATTACTGAGAGCACAGATAATTGCAAGATTAGTGTTTTGACTCTATCGCGAACAGAAAAACGTGTTGATCGACAATTTTAATAAATAAAATTATTAC
>JAVVZN010000261.1:0-3103 GCA_036650555.1 Rikenellaceae bacterium | reverse complement strand
TTTTTGCCCCAATTTTCGCTCTGTAAATCCTCATTTAGCTCGCTAAAATCGGAGTTACAGAACAAAAACTAGGACAAAAATAGCTCTAAAATAACTTCGATAACAAATTAAAACAGTTTCTTAACCAGACAATAATAATATATAATATATGAAGAAAACTATATTTGTTTTTTTGTTTGCGTTGAGTTACTTGTTGGTAGCAGCTCAGCAGAAAGAAGTTTCAATTAGCAAAAAGTGGCATTTTAGTGCTTTAGATAGCGCAAAACATGCAGATGCTGATTTTGATGATAGCAAATGGCAAGTGGTGAATTTGCCGCACGATTATAGTGCTGAAGGAGAGTATAATATTAAAAATTCACCGCAGAATAGCTGGCTTCCAATATCTAATTGTTGGTATCGTAAGAGTGTGAGATATGATAAATCATGGAAAGACAATATTGTTTATATCTGGTTCGATGGAGCTTACATGGATAGTGAACTCTATGTAAATGGCACTTTAGTTGGCAATCGTCCCTATGGTTTTATTAGTTTCTATTATGATATAACAAAATATATAAAAAAAGGTGATAATCAATTGTCGCTTCATATTCGCAATGAGGGTGAGCCAACATCTAGGTTTTATCATGGTTCGAGTGTTTATGGCGATGCAAAAATAATCGTTGCCCCAAAACTTCATATTCCTATCTCTGGAGGGGTGTTTTATAATGTTGAGAGCATTGCAGGGGGCAAGGCTAAGATTAAATTGATTACTGAATTGCAAAACGACGACACCTCTGATCATAATATTCAAGTGATTTCTAAAATCTATGATAACGATGCTAAATTGGTTGGTTCGAGTTGTAGTGATTATCATATGGTTAAATGTGGTGTCACAGATTCGTTGCAATCGCTGGTGGAGTTTGATAGTGCCAAGCTGTGGTCGGTAGAGAATCCTTATTTGTATCTGCTCTCTACACAGATAGAAAAAGATGGTAAAGTTGTGGATCAAATCTATACAAAGATCGGAGTCAGAACAATTGATTTCAAAGCCGCAACAGGTTTTTATTTGAATGGCAAGAACATTAAACTAAAGGGCACTTGCGAACATATGGAGATGATGCCAGTTGGGCAGGCAGTGCCGAAGGATATGTGGCTCAAACGAATAACCCTTCTAAAAGAGATGGGGTGCAATGCCATACGCACAGCTCATAATCCGTTTGCTCCTATATTTTATCAGTTGTGTGATGAGTTAGGGATGTTGGTTGTTGATGAGATATTTGACGGTTGGAAAAGAAAAGGAGCCAACGACTATGGTGGTAGGTTTTTCAAAGAGTGGTGGAAAAAAGATGTTGGCGATTGGATACGTCGCGACAGAAACCATCCATCAATTGTGATGTGGAGTATTGGCAACGAAACAGGTCATGGTGATGACAATGGATTGACAGGGTGGCTGCACCGTAATGATTACAACTCACGACCTACAACAGGTGGAAATGTGCTCTTTGGTGTTGATGTTTCTGGATTTACTGGTCAAGGTGGCATGCCAGGTGCTTTGGAGAAATTCCATGCAGATAACCCTGCGAGAGCGATTGTGCTAACTGAAGTGCCTCATACCATCCAAACAAGAGGTTTCTATCGTGTTCCAACATGGTGGCGCGATAAAGGTGGTGCAGTGAATAGTTATGAGCCTTACGGCACAAAGCAAATATTCTTCGATGGGCATCCTCTCTATTGCTCGTCATACGACAATAGTGCTGTGCGAATCACTGCTCGCACATGTTGGAAACGTACACGCGACACACCTTGGATCATAGGCGAATTTCGTTGGACAGGTTATGAGTGTTTTGGTGAGGCGCAGTTTATGGGCATTGAGTTTCCGAAACGTAGTTATAATGCTGGAGTTATAGATTTTGCAGGATTTCCAAAAGATCATTATTATTTCTATCAGAGTCAGTGGAGTGATAAACCAATGGTGCATATCTTACCGCACTGGACTCATCGTTATCTTACTGAAGGCACAGTGGTGCCAGTGGTGGCTTACTCAAATTGTGATGAGGTGGAGTTGCTGCTTAATGGTAGATCTCTTGGTCGGCAAAAGATGAGAGATTTGTTAGATTTTGTGTGGAATGTGCCATACCAAAAAGGTGAGATAAAGGCGGTTGGTTATAATAATGGGGAGAAGGTGGTGGTTTCATCGCATAAAACGGCAAGCGATCCTGTGCGTATAGTAGTTGAAACACAATCTACATTTTCTAAATCATCTAGCGGCATGGTGTCTTATGTTGATGTTCGATCTGTTGATCAAAACAATAATTTTGTGCCTTGGTGCATGAATAAAGTGAAATTTGTTGTTGAAGGAGATGTTGATATTTTGGGATTTGAAAATGGTAATCCAGTTGATTCTACAAGAGGTAAGTCGATGGAAAGAAGGCTGTTCTACGGACTGGCGCGCGGATTTTTTCAAAATAACTACTCAAAAGGTGATGTAAGTGTGAAGGCTGCTGCGATACTTGGCGACACAATATTCATGGGTAAAACGAAAGTTGCAGTAAGCATAGGATCAGTGATACTAAGAGGTGGTGAAAAAGAGAAAAATAACTACTCTATCTACTACACTTTAGATGGTAGCGAGCCTACGAAAAATTCTAAACTTTACGAAAACAACTTTTATATAGATAAGTCTACCACTATCAAATGTAAGATATTTGATGGCGAGAAAGAGTTATTTTATCTCGATGAGAAATTTGTGAAAGGGAGCGTACCAATATTCATAGATCCAATGCTGCAAACCGACGAGGTGCTTAAAGATCGTTTTAAAGGTCCGTTTGATAGTGAGATGATTGGGCGTTGGTCGGGTGATAAAAACGTGTTTCAATTTGAAAAGAGTGGGGTGGTCTATGAATTTAATAGCTCAGGTTACCCACGTGAGGTTGGTCAATGGTGGTATGATTTTCCTGCTGATCGTTTTGAAAATCCAGATACGATAGGCAAAGGCGAAATTCGTTGGAATAATAAAACGCTCGGAGAGAGTGTCATCATAATGGATAAAAATAATATTAGATCTATCAATATAAAACGAGGCGATAAAGTTATAACGCTGACAAAAAACGATTAGTGGTATTGA
>JAVVZN010000260.1:2863-3121 GCA_036650555.1 Rikenellaceae bacterium | reverse complement strand
CCACAGAAACTCCAGTAGCACCTAAATAGAGATTGTTTCATAAAAATAATTAAACCGCCTTAAAACAGAATAAATTGCATGAGTGCATTTTTGTTTAAAGGCGGTTTGTTCTAGTTTGGCATCATATTTTATAATTATTAACGGATCATAAATTACAGAAACAAAAGAGCACAATCTGCTTAGTTTGTATGAAACGATTTTTAAAATACATATTGATTTTTATTGCTGCGTCAATGCTTGTTTTTGCATTGCTAGCTG
>JAVVZN010000260.1:0-2853 GCA_036650555.1 Rikenellaceae bacterium | reverse complement strand
TTATGTGGCAAACAATCGTGACGCATTAAAAAATATGCTTGTCAATCAAGCTAATGGGCTGACAGTTGGTAAATGGAGTGTTGATTCTTTGTCGATAGATGTATGGCATAGCTATCCTTATGTGGTGGTTAATCTGCATAATCTAAAGTTATATTCTGATTCTTTAGCTATGGCCGACGATAAATATATTTTTGTTACGCAAAAGGCAGGGTTTCGTGCCGATGTGTTTACTCTTATGCGTAAGAAATTGGACATAAGTCATGTTGGATTATCCGACATAAACATTAATCTAAAGCGTGATGAAAATGGGGACGTGAATCTTGTTCAAGCATTAAAACTTCGCGACACTATTGATGTGAAAGAGAAAATGTTGTCGTTCAATATCAATCAAATAGACCTGCGTCACATGATGATAAATCTTCACAAAGGAGAGTTTGAGGTGATAACACCGTTGAAAATAGATAGGTTTGTGGCAGGGGTGAGTCATAGCGATGGAACGCTTAATTTATCTGATTGCTCAGTGGGGTGTTATGGTTTGGAGTTTTTCCTCGATCTTAAATTCAATATGGCTAAGCAGATTGTGGGAGTTGATTTCTGTTCGTCGAACCGACTTCTGAAATTTAATGGTGAGGTGAGTTTCAATAAGAACTCTATAATAACTGTAAAATCAAAAGTTGAGAGTGTCGTTGCGCTTGCGGAATATAGTGGTGGAGTTATGAGTGGTGATCTTTTTGTTAAAGGCATTGTGGATTTTGATTTCGACACATTTTCATATCGGATGCTTGATGATAGGTGTAAACTCAAATTTGGAGTTAATGAAGTGGCGTTGAACCACAAAATTGACTATATGCCGCAGATTGTTTTTCATTCAGGGATAGTGGAGTATGAAAAATCTACGCTTGTTGGAAACCAAATCATTATGGGTGTGGGAGTGAATAACATGGAGCTAAATTTTATAACTAGTTCTATAAGTGATATTTTAAATAAGCGTAAAAACTACGATCTAAACTTTAGTGCTAATATAAAATCTAGCGATTTCAATCCCTACATAATAAAAGAACGTCTTGGGCTTACTGCCGATTCGTTGTCGGTGGAAAATTCTATCAAAGATCTATCAGTCAGCTTTCACACTAATTTGTCGCCAGAAAATTCGCCTTTATCACTTGCCTCTGGCGTTGGTAAGTTCTGCGTAGATATAGACAACTACACCGCAAGCATAAGCGATTCGCTGACGCTATCAAATTTTACTGGGTTGTTGAATGTTGAAGGATCAACTATTTCTCTAAACAATTTCAAAGGCAACCTTGGCAAATCGCAAGCGACTTTGAACACGCAGATAACTATTAAAAATAGAGAAAACAGCGAGGTATTTGAAAAGGTGAATATCGCTGCCGATTTCACAACATCGCATGTGTCGTTAAAGGAGTTGAATGTGGCTGGGTTAGCAGTTGTGCTTGATGATGTGCGTAGTAAGTTTAGTGTTGAGATTATCCCCGATGCCAGCCACGAAACAGAACGTCTGGAGAGTTATATAGTAAACTTTGATAGTTTCTCAGCACTGATTGGTGGAAAACCTTTTTCACAAAACTCGGTGATAGAAAAGCATGGAAACATGTTGAAAATTATTAAGTCGCAATTAGAATATGATAGCCAAACGGCAAGAATCACAGGATCGCTTTATCTAGGAGATAAAGGCAAGAGAGATACGTTGAATATTGTTACAGATAATCTTGACTTCAAGACTTTTGCAGGCACTAACAACGCTGGACGTATAACATTACCTATTGCTAAAGTGCCAATAGTAGTTGATCTTACTCTTGGAAAATTTCAATTGTTGAATCAAGATCTAACAAATTTGCGAGGAATCATATCTATTGAATCAAACAAAACATTGCTGTTTAAAAACATTAGATGTGGCGTTGCTGGTGGCAATGTAAATTTCTCTGGAGAGTTTACACAAAACTTAAATAACTATGAGATAAAAAGCGATATTACATATTCAAACATAGATCTTAAAGATTTGGAGATTAAATATAAAATTTCTAAGAAAGATAAGGAGCGATATATTAATGAAAATCTGAGAGGTAAGATAAGTGGAACTGCCAAAGCAAATATATTTGCCGATGGCGATCGCAATATTGATGTTGCACGCTCAGTTATTAATGCTAACTTTACAATCATTAATGGACAGTTGGTCGATTTTGCCCCTATCAAGGCTGCGTCTAAGTATTTTAAACGTAATGATCTAAACGATATTCGTTTCGACACTCTATCGAACCAAATAACCGTAAAATCGGGAGTAATATCAATACCTCGTATGAATATAGCATCAACATTAGGGAATTATTTTGTGTCGGGAACCACCTCTATCACCGATGGTAATATGGATTTCATGCTCGAAGTGCCATGGAATGTGATTGGTGGAGTGGTGGCAAGTCGTATTTTTGGTGGTAAACCAAAAGACGATGATGTGATTGAGAGTGAGATAAAAAAACGATATGTAAAATTTAACATAACTGGAACGCCCGAAACATTTGACGTGAAGTTACGAAATAAATAAATTATCTACTAAGAAGCTGTTTTAATTTGTTACCAAACGAAAGAGATAATTAAGAGGATGAAAAAAGCAACAAATGATTTTACAACAGGCAGTGTAGATAAGAAACTTATAGATTTTGCCATTCCTATCATACTTGGAAATATATTAATGCAATTCTATAACTATGCAGATTCTGTCATCGTTGGGCGTTTTGTTGGCAAAGAGGCGTTGGCTGCTGTTGGTGCGTCTACTCCATTTATATTTATGCTAGTTTCATTTATCATAGGTATAAGCATTGGAGCCACAATCATCAT
>JAVVZN010000259.1:0-3121 GCA_036650555.1 Rikenellaceae bacterium | reverse complement strand
AGATAGATGCGATTTGTTGTGAAACCATATTCTGTCACTCTGTAAATTATGCTAATCCACAACATCACAACTGCCGGTAGAGCGATAAAGCTAAAATAGTTAAAAAACCACTCTATCATTTTCTTATCGGCAAATGTTCTATATGCTTTAACAATAATACCAAACAACAGAAATAGAATGGCAGTAGTGGATATGACACCTTTGGGAAGCTCCCAGAAAATTATTACTTTGGCAAAATAGCCATAAAGTATTATGCCATATATAATGAGCGATGGAGTTAGTATATAGTTTAATAATATGTCTGAAAAACGATCTTTCTTAATATCATTATTACGAGAACTCAACACTAAAAAAAGCAATGGGAGTACAATATAAATTGATACATAACTTAAAAAAGTTAGTACCATAGATTCTCTGTAATCTATTCCGCATATATAGCTCACCGATGCCACAATTGAGTAGAGCAGAGCAGTGGTTATAAATGTTAATGTGCCAGATGCTAATATGTTTGATGTGGTAACGATAGCATTTCCTGCAAATTGAGCATTGCTTTTCGACCGATATGCTGTAAATATAAATAATACTGAACATGCTGTGATATTCAGATACATTGTAATATTATCATCGTAGAGTTGTTGTAGCACAACAAACAACAATGAAAATATTATAGATAAATAGTAGTATTTTCGTTGTTCTCTAAATAAAATATTCATGGCATACGACACCGCAAATGCTGAGAGGTAGAAAACGGCTATGTTGGTGTCATACTTAATACTTGGCTGGTAGAAATATCTTGCCGTATTAAATATAAAAAACAATACCGATATAAATATTTCAATAGGATGTTTAGCAATTGCTATCACCAATATATCTTTAAGTTTCAATATCTTTGTTCGCATAGTTGTGTGATTTACTTTTATTTATAGCATATTTATGTATTATGGGGCTTGTAAGTTACGACCAAAGCCATCAATGTTTTATTTGCAAATGTAATAATTTATATCATTAAAGGAGCATAATTACAGAAATAATTATTACTTTTGTTCTCCTTGCTTATTTATAGGATGTAAAACGTTGTAGAAAGTTATAAAACAGAAACTATTAACTTAACCTTATAATATTATGAGTAATAAAAAAGAGTTGTCGCGTCTTGACTTTTTGAAGATGTCGGCAGTAGGAGCTGGCGTGTTGATGATTCCATCATCACTATCAGCTGCTGTTTCAAACACAATCAAAAAAGAGAAAAAAGAGTCTGCAGATCAGATCAATTTAGGTTTCATTGGATTAGGACAGCAAGCTAACTATCTTGTGAATGGGTTTCTTACCATTGAAGGGGTGAAGGTGATTGCAGGATGCGATGTGTATGATATTAAAAACGAACGTTTTGAGAAGAAAGTAAAAGATTTTTATTCTAAAAAAGGAGTTAAGTCTGCTCTAACCATGTATCATGACTACAAAGAGTTGCTAGCAAATCCAAATATTGATGCTGTGGTTATTGCCACTCCAGATCACTGGCATGCAGTGATAGCTGTGGCAGCATGTAAGGCAGGTAAAGATGTGTATCTTGAAAAACCAATGACATTTACAATCCCTGAGGGTCGTGCTCTTTGTACTGCTGTTCGTCAAAACAATAGAATATTACAAGTTGGTAGCCAACAACGTTCGAGCGATGAATTTATTCATGCTGCAACTCTAGTAAGAGAGGGTAAGCTAGGTAAAATCACACGTATCTCAGCATGTGTAGGTGATGGTCCAAAAGCATACGATCTTCCTCAACAAGAGATCCCTGCTGGTTTGGATTGGGACAGATGGTTGGGCCCACTCTCAACGCCATTCCATTATAATGCTGAATTAGATCCATTGATCTCTATTGATCCTCCAAAAAATGAGGAATATTGGGGCGCATGGCGTTGGTACAAAGGCATGGGCGGTGGTTACACCACCGACTGGGGTGCACACATGTTTGATATTGCACAATGGATGTTGGGTAAAGATCTGACTGCTCCAGTTAAGATTATCCCTCCCGGATATGCACACTATAAAGATCTAACTTTCGTTTACGATAATGGCATTGAGCTTGTTCAAGAGAAGGTGAAGGGCGATCATAAATGTGTTAAAGTTTATGGCGAAAAAGGCTGGGTGTATGTTGAGCGCGGTCATTTTGAGTGTTCAAATCCTGAATGGGAAATGAAAAAACAAACCGATGATAGTGTTCCATTTGAAACAAAAGTATCGCACCACAAAAAATTCATCGACGCAGTACGCACACGTGTAGATCCTAACGTTCCAGTTGAAGTAGGACATAGCTCTGCCACTGTTTGTTCTCTAGGAAACATAGCTTACGAGCTAGGTCGTCCGTTGGATTGGAATCCGATAGTTGAGAAATTTGTTGATGATCCAGAGGCAACTGCAATGTTGCAATACAAATATCGCGATGGATATTCATTGTAATAATCGCTGAAATAATAAGAAACAGCTTCTAAACAAAAACCGCAAATAAATAAGTTATTTGCGGTTTTTGTTTATTGTTGAATGCGTTATTTTGCGATACTTTTGTTTAACTCTTCTAGGTTTGCTGTGGCAGCCATTAAACCATTTGCTGCTGCTGATTTGAATAATATCTCAGCTATGGTGTGATCACCACGAAGCATCATTAGTATGCCCTTAGTGTTTTCATATTGCGGTATTGAACTATTTTTAACGCTATTTAGATAAAACTCTGCACCTATTATATCACCATTCTCTAAAGCATTTGTTGCGGCATTTATGGCAGCGGTGGCATCGCCAGGATACAACCTAGCTGCTGTTACAAACAGATTACGAAATTCTGGTGAATTTACCGGGTAGCTATCGGCAATGAGATAGAGCTCATTTAAACTAAGATATTGTGGATGAGTGCTAAAAACTTCTTTGCTTTGTGCCAGATCAAAACCTTTAATATCGTAGTTTATTGTATAATCTACGCGACGTAATTTTGGATATATATCCTCTAGCAAATAACGATATGTTGCTCCATCGTTGAGCATTGCTATTTGACGATCTTTGGTGTCGGGATCAATATCTGAATTTATGATTTGTAGTAGCTCTTCGCGTTGTGGCATCACTGCACTACGCTCAACAA
>JAVVZN010000258.1:0-3130 GCA_036650555.1 Rikenellaceae bacterium | reverse complement strand
TGAATTTATGTTTACCAGCAGCAAGGGCTTTTGTGGTTCTGCTTGTTAAGTTACGACTCACTTTGCCATCGTTGTCAATCAATAGTTGATCATCAATATACAACTCCACATTGTCGGTTGCGATAGTGTAGACACCATCTTCTGCCACAGTGAAATAACCATCATAGATCTCTACGCTAGGTTTCTTATAATCAAATTCGCCTGCTTTGGTAAATTCTGTTATGACAACAGGATCTGAGAATGTAGCCTTTGAATATGCCTCACGGTTTAAGAAATGACCATCAACTGCTTTTTTATTGAAACCCGGTGTTGTTGCAACATCCAGCGCTGGAGCCAAAGTTTCTTTTGCAACGGTGTAAGTTGTGATTGCGCTAAGTTTTCCCGATGGCAAAAGAGTTGCAATCTTAACTGTGGCATTATCGGTAAATGCTAAAGGCTCTTTGTAGATGGTTGAATTTGCAGTTGGGTCGTTGCCTGTGATAGTGTAGACCATAGGGTAAGAACCTGTGTTTGTAAATTCAAGTTTTGTTGAGTCGATGAAAGCCACGTATTTTGTTGCCACACCCTCAGGAAGTGGAATATGATAATTCACACCATAAGCATCCATACGAACATAGGCATTGTTAAGACGACGTGAAAAATCTGCAAGATCTTTCTTATCGTTAGGACTCCAACCTGTTTCAGCCACAGCTAGCATACGAGGATATGCCATATACTCTTTTGCACTTGGCTCATAAAGATATTCTGCCCACACATTTCCTTGAACACCAATCACACGATGAGCTTTATCTTCAGCAATATCTTTTGGTGTTGGATTGAAAGAATATGTTTTTTCCAAAGGAAGATACCCACCTATTGCCATTGGCTCAACCGATGGTGAACCTTGATAATAATCTAAATAGACATAGGTGTTTGGAGTCATTATCACATCGTGATCTGCATTAGCAGCAGCAATACCGCCAGCCTCGCCTCTCCACGACATTATAGTGGCATTTGGTGCAGCGCCACCCTCTAGTATCTCATCCCAACCTATTATATTCTTACCTTTTGAATTGATGAATTTCTCCATACGTTTCACAAAATAACTTTGTAACTCGTGTGAATCTTTCAGCCCCTCAGCTTGCATACGTGCTTTACATTTAGGGCACACGTTCCAACGATCTTTCGGACACTCATCGCCTCCGATATGAATATACTCACTAGGAAATATAGGAATAATCTCTGTTAGTACATCTTCAAGAAACTTAAATGTCTCTTCCTTACCTGCACAGAACACATCGGGTTCAACACCCCACACATTACGAATTGCAAATGGACCACCAGTACATGAGAACTCTGGATAGGCTGTCAATGCAGCCAAACCGTGACCCGGCATCTCTATCTCAGGTATGATCTCAACAAAACGCTCTGAGGCATAAGCCACAACATCTTTAAGATCTTCTTGAGTGTAGAAACCAGAATGATATGTTCCTTCGCCTTCTAGACGATTTGAGCCTATCTCGGTTAGTTTAGGATATTTTTTTATCTCCACAGTCCAAAGCTGGTCGTCGGTAAGATGCCAATGCAAAATATTAATCTTGAACATGGCAAGAATATCAATGTGACGTTTCACATCGGCCACCGAAGAGAAGTGACGAGTGACATCGAGCATCATGCCACGATACTGAAAACGCGGAGCATCCTCCACATCAACCGCTTGTGCGCTCCATGAAGTGCCACTAACCAACGACTGACTCTCTATCTCGGCAGGCAAAAGCTGCAAGAATGATTGCATAGCATAGAACAAACCTTGCGCCGATGAGGCAGTAATATCTACTAGATCTTTGGTTACTTTCATTTTGTACCCCTCTTTCTCAATGCCTGACTCTGCATTAAGTTGTAGTTTGATCACATTTTTCGATTCACTGAGATCAGTAGTCGCCATATCATAGCCGGTAGACTTACTCATCTTAGAGCCGAAATAAGCAGCAATAGTGGCTGCATCTGGCGATGCAGGGTCAATAGCAAATTTAGTGTTTGCATTGAGCATAAAACGTCCTTCACCGACAGTCAGCGATTTAGGTACTGGAATTATATTTATCCCCTCATTGTATGTTTTAGTGGGGCTTAAATTTTCCGTACAACCAACAATGACGGCGGTAACAGTAAAAGTAGCAATTAAATTAATTAATCTTTTCATTTTGAGAATATTTTGGTTAATTTTGTTATTGATATTATATGCGACAAAGATACATGATTAACTCTGAATCTCGTCAGAATATTGTACTATTTTTGTGCTACTATTTCAAAATACTTTCAACCATGGTAAAAAAATACAAAACAATAGTATTATCCGACATACATATCGGCTCTCGATGGTCGCACACCGAAGAGGCAATGGAATTTCTACGCACCAATAGCTGTGAAACCTTAATTTTAAATGGCGATATTATAGACGGGTGGCATTTGATGCGCGATCGTAACAACTGGAAACAGCTCTACAATGATTTTTTAAAACTCTTGATTGATATATATGCTAGTAGCGAAATCATCTATCTGCGCGGCAACCACGACGACTTTCTCGACAATGTAGTTCCTTTCCAATATGGATCATTCTCTATTCTACGCGACTACACGTTTGAGAGTCACGGCAAGCGTTTCTACGTGTTCCACGGCGATCTATTCGACACTGTGACCACCAAGGTCAGATGGATGAGCAAACTAGGTGATAAGCTCTACTCTATGGTTCTACAAATTAATCGCATCTACAACGACTATCGCCAACGCGAAGGCAAAGATTACTTTTCTATCTCCAAACCCATGAAAGATTGGGTGAAGCGCAACGTGTCGTCTATCAGCAATTTCGATCGCAACATATTGAGAGTTGCCAAGCGTCACAATTGCAACGCTGTGATATGCGGACATATTCACCAAGCCGAGATACGCTCTATAAAAGACGTGCTCTACCTAAACTCTGGCGACTGGATAGAGAGTCTAACAGCCTTAACCGAAGATTTCGACGGCAACTGGACCATCGTAAAAACTCCTCGACATAAAAAAATATAATAGTTATTATTGCTGTCTGGTAAAAATTTCAAATGTTGCATGTGTAATGGTATGATTTACTTTAATTTGTAGCATACTTGTGCAA
>JAVVZN010000257.1:0-3140 GCA_036650555.1 Rikenellaceae bacterium | reverse complement strand
GCATGGAATAGCAAATTTCTAATCGACGGATTCCTTCACAATAACTTGGGAGCTGGCGAATTTGAAAAACCAGGCGTAGGTTCTTGGGCAAACAGCAGCCAAATGGCATCTTTGTTTGCTAGAGCAAACTACACCTTTGATGACAGATATTACTTAACTGCAACTTTCCGTCGTGACGGTGCATCAAACCTTGCTGAAGGTAACAAATGGGGTAACTTCCCATCAGTTGCTCTTGCATGGAGATTCTCTGAAGAGAAGTTTTTAGAAGGAGCTAAGAATGTTTTGACAAACGCGAAACTTCGTTTAAGCTATGGTCAAACAGGTAACTCTAACATAGGAAACAAAGCAAAAGATTTTTATCAAATTGCAGGCACTTATGTTTTCGGTGGCAAAGATAACTCTGCTATCGGAATTGGACAAATGGGTAATCCAGCGTTAAAATGGGAAACAACAACTGAGTTCAACTTAGGTTTGGATGTTAGTTTATACAACCGTCTTGATGTTTCTATGGAGTTTTACAGCCGTGAGATCAAAGACCTATTAAGCACACGTTCACTTATGAGTTATCAAGAAGTTGGCTCAATTGCAGCCAACGTTGGTAAAACTCAAAGTAAAGGTTTTGAATTGACAATCGGAAGTAAAAACATTGTAAAACCTAATTTCTCATGGAGCACCGACATCACCTTCTCTTTATATCGTGACCGTTGGAAAGAACGTGATTCATCTTGGAAACCTGCTGTTTATGAATCTGCAAAAGACTTTATCCGTTCTGGTTTTGGATACAAAGCCGATGGCTTGATCCAACCTGGCGAAGAAGTTAAACACATGCCAGGATCTCTTCCAGGTCAAATCAAAATTCAAGACATAGATGGTTACCAAAAAAATGCTCAAGGACAAAATGTGATTGGCGACGATGGTCGTCCATTGCGTACAGGCAAACCTGACGGCAAATTGGATAATGCTGATAAAGTGTTCTATGGCTCATGGGATCCAGGCTATTTATTCGGTATGAACAACACATTCACATATAAAAACTGGGATTTAAACTTCTATATCTATGGTGCAGCAGATCAACTTATGAATGGCTCATACAAAGATTGGAACGAATCACAACGTATAGCAACATACTACGGTGCCCCTACTACATTCATGGATAGCTGGACTTCACAAAACCTTACTAGCGACCGACCTGGCTATTTCCAAACCGACAGTGCACACGGTGCAGGCGACTACTTTATGAAAAAGATATGGTACATTCGCGTACGTAATATTACACTTGGTTACAGCATACCTACAAAATGGTCTAAAGGTGTTCTATCTGGAGCAAGAGTATATTTTGATGTAAACAATCCATTCCTATTCACTAACTACAAAGGCATAGACCCTGAAACCGACGGCTGGGCAGGAGGCTTGGCAGCTTATCCGAACGTTCGTACATTTAGCATCGGTTTGGATTTAACATTCTAACATTTATAATTCAAAACGACGATTATTATGAAAAAAATAAAATATATAATACTTTCATGCGCTATTGCCACAATCATTAGCTCATGTACAAAGTTGGAGTCTATCGAATATTCTACCATAGACCCGGGATTTTTCCCAAAAACCGAAGCCGACGCCTCGGCACTTGTTACAACTTGCTACCTACCATTTAGATCTCATTGGTATGGCGGTATATATAGTTGTGCACAAGGTGGCATTCAAGTAATGGGCGAAATGACAACCGATGTTGCAGACTGTCAATGGGGAGCAGATCCATGGCAACCAGCTGTGCGCCACAACTGGACCGCAGACAACTGGCCAGTTGTAGGCAACTTTTATCAATACTATCGCGACATAAGCAAATTCACTATTGCTATCAGTCGTGTAAGTGGTGTTACATTTAAAGATGAAGCCTACAAAAACCGATTAATCGCAGAGATTCGTTGTGCAAAAGGATTTATGGGTTATTTGCTATACGATTGGTTTGGCCCTGTTCCTTTGGCTACTATGGAACAACTGAAAGATCCACTAGGCGATGTTCAGATTCCTCGTTTAAGCGATGCTGAGATGGTTAAATTTATTGAAACCGAATTAATCGAAGCTGCAAAAGTTCTTCCTTATAAATACGACAGTGGAGATTATGGTCGTTTTACTAAAGGTACTGCTAATATGTTGCTTTTAAAACTTTACATGAAAGAGTCACGTTGGCAAGATGCTGTAAACATAGCAACTGAGCTACAAAAAGCAGAATATGGTTATGGGCTGATGGATAGATATGCCGATATTTTCACTCTTGAAAACGAAGGCAATAAAGAAATTATTCATGCCTCTACTGCCAACATAAGCAACCCAACACTATGGTTAGCTCACGTGTTGCCAGGCGGATTTCCAACAACAAACCCTAACATCCAAAAATGGAACGGTTATCGTATGTTATGGAATTTCTACGACACTTATGAAAAAGGTGACACTCGTTTGGAAACAATTAGTGCCGAATATAAAAGCACATCAGACGGTGTAGTTTACAATCGTGAAAACCCAGGTCCAAACTTCAAAAAAGGTGCAATACCTGTGAAAGTTGGAGAAGACCCAGCATCAACAGGTGAAGCAAGTGGTGTTGATTGGGTGGTGTTCCGTTATGCCGATGTATTACTTACTAAAGCTGAAGCACTAGTCAGACTAAACAAGAGTGTGTCGCAAGAATCTATCGACCTTCTAAACCAAATAAGAACTCGTGTTAAATTAGCTCCATACAACACAGCTGAAGTTGGTACTCCTGAGCAATTCCTAGAGAAAATGCTTATTGAGCGCGGTCATGAACTATACTTTGAAGGTAGCCGCAGAACAGACTTGATCCGTTACGGTAAATACATTGAGTATGCTCGTAAAAAAGCTGAATATCTTGGTTACCCATCATCAACTCAAGAATGGTTCACACGCATGCCAATTCCTCAAAGTGCAATTAATGAAGGCAAAGGCAAAGTAACTCAAAACATTGGATACAACTAGAATACAACATCATACTAAACGATGTTTAGGTAAGACAAAAACCATAAATCGGGAGCTGCAAATTGCAGCTCCCGATTTTGTTTTAAATTATTGGTGTCCGATAAAAATTTTAAACGTAACATGTAATAGCATGATTTACTTTTATT
>JAVVZN010000256.1:0-3179 GCA_036650555.1 Rikenellaceae bacterium | reverse complement strand
CTTTAAGTACGTGAGCATTATCATAGCTCAAAATGTGTGAAATGTGTGCCGTTTCCGTGGAAAGTAATCCTAAGGTACTTTTTCAGCGACGACTAGTTAGTGGCAGTTATTTTAACATCGTTGTTTAAGATAGTTGCGTTCACATGATATGCACGTTCCACAATATCCATTGCCTCCAAAAGGTTTGTTGAAGAGATGCTTCCTGTGAATAGATCGTTGCCAGTTGGAATGACACCCTCTATCTCTACCTTTACTCCATAATTTGAACTTATAGTCTTTAACACCTCTGAAAAAGTAATATTGCGGAATATCAACTCATTATGTCGCCATGCAGCCACATCCTTTTTGTTGAAATCTGTCACTAAGATATTGCCTGTGTTTCTATCGAATATTGCACGTTGATTCTCCACTAGTTCGCATTGTTTCTTTCCGTAGAGCACAGAAAAAGCCACTTTACCCTCCTCCATGCAAACCTTTACGAATTGAGTGCCACTGCGCGAAGAGAGATCAAATTTTGTGCCTATCACCTGCACCGACACATCGTCGTTAGAGATTATGAACTTTGAATTTTTGTTGTGTGCTACATCAAAATATGCCTCACCATTAAACTCTATGCCTCGTTCTTCTTTGCCGAATGTGTATGGGGAGTAGCTCAATTGTGATTCAAAATTCAACGACACCTTAGTGCCATCTGGAAGAACCACATTTGCTCTTTCACCAACTCCGGTTGATATTTCTACTCGTTTCTTGCCTTCGTATTGCACCTCTTTGTATAGATAGATAGTGGTTCCGATCAACATCGGAATAAGTATGGCGGCAATACTTACAGCTGCATAGCGTAAAAATCTAAAACCTTTTAAACGATTATTGGTTTTATGGATCTTAACCATTATTTTATTTTGAAACTCAGCCGGTAAGAGTTCTTTGCTCTCATTATATCCTGTCCATCTCTGCTCCATCTCAGATGATATTTCACTATCGCTGCTTGCATTCACCGCGCTACGTAGCTCTAATAGCTCATCCGAAGAGAGTTCGTTGTTGATATATTTTGATTTTAAATCATTCATTTATTTTACCTCTATAATAGTATAACAGTTTTTTTACATATTAGTACCTAAAAAAAGTATAAAAAGTGTAAAAAGTATATAGGTATGTTCTGTATTTGTTTTCTCAGAAACTTTATTGCAATAGATAATTGGTTTTTTATTGTCTGTTCACTCATCCCTAACTCCGCAGCTGCCTCTTTTGCCGACATCTGTTTTATCTTACAACACTCAAATATTTTCCGTTGAGTTTTCGATAATTTTGTCACATTTTTTTGAAGAATACGGCAGAAATCGTCGTATTCAATCTTATTACTAGTGTCGCTTACCGACACATCTTCCCTATTACAGTAGCCAACATACTCCTCATAGATAGGAGAGTTTACTGTGTGTCGATATATATTGATTAATTGGTGCTTGGCAATTACAAAAAGAAATGCTCCTATTGAGCTGTTGTTTACTATATTTGTGCGATTAACCCAAAGTTTCACAAACACATCTTGTACCACCTCCTCAGCTGTTTCTCTTGATTTTGTGTAGCTTAGGCAGTAGTTGTATAGTCTTACTGAATAGATCTGATAAATCTTTTCAAAGGCGATTTCAGATCCATCAATTAGTAATTTTATAAGTTCAGATTCACTATTCAAAGTATTAAAATATATGAAATGATTAGATATAAGTCACAAATATATATAAATTTTGTATCTAAAACGGTATTAACTGAAAATAATTGGTACTTTTTATTATTGGTTACGTCTATACTATTACTTGCAAGTAAAAAACATCAGTTCAAAACACAAACTAATTTTAACCTACTTATCTATGAAAAATCTTACCTTTAGAGAGCGAGTTTTATCTATTGCTGTCTGTATGTTTTTCAGCTGTCTTACCTTGATGGCTCAAACACAGAAAGCAACGGTAAACCTCAAAAACACAACACTTACGGAGTTGTTCTCCGCAATTGAAAAACAAACCACTTATCGGTTTTCGTATAGAAACACTGTGGTTAATAATAAAAAAATCATCTCAATCAATCAGTCAAATGCTCCCGTTGATCTGATTCTTAAAAAAGCATTGACAGGCACAAATTTAGAGTTTACCATAGTTTCTGCCAAATCAATTGTTATCTCCGACGTAAAACCACAAATTCCGCTAGGAGCTAAAGTGAAAGTTACAGGTGTGGTAACCGACAAAGCAAAACAACCGATTATCGGTGCAACAGTTATTATTAAAGGCACAACCACTGGCGATGTCACTTCTGCCGATGGTAGCTTTTCTGTTAATGTTGAGCAAGGCAACTCAGTAACTGTTTCTATGATGGGCTACACCCCACAAGAGGTTAAAATCACCTCTGCCGATCGTTACAATGTTGTGCTAGAAGAGCAGCTTCTAAGTTTCGACGAAGTAGTGGTGGTTGGTTATGGTACTCAGAAAAAAGGACAACTTGCAACTGCTATCACCACCATCAAATCAGATGTTTTGGAGAATCGCCCTGTTACATCAATTGCAGAGGCAATTCAAGGTAGTGTTCCAGGTCTTATGGTAACCACAAATAACCGTCCCGGTAGTGCATCTTCAATGCAGCTTCGTGGTGCAACATCATTAAATGGTGGCGGTTCTCCCCTGGTGCTTGTAGATGGAATCCCAACCGAATACAACTTTATGAATGTAGATGATATTGAGTCTATGACAGTATTGAAAGATGCTGCATCGGCTGCAATCTATGGTTCTCGTGCAGCGAATGGTGTAATTCTTATCACCACAAAACGTGGAAAAGTAAATGTTCCTAAATTCAGATACAACGGTTCGTTTGGTATTAACACTCCAACAAACTCTCCAGAGGTAGCAGATTCATGGGTGTATGCAAAAGCTTTCAACGATTCTCAAATAAACAAAGGTCAGCAACCTGCATTCTCTCCTGAAGATATTCAAAAATTAATGGCTGGGACAGATCCAAACCACTATCCAAATACAAATTGGGTAGGTTATATTAATGATAATAGTATATCAACAAAACATAGCATTGAAGCATCGGGTGGAACAGACAAAGTTAGATATTTGCTTTCGGCAGGTTATAGCTATCTCGAAGGTTCTATGCCTCGCAACAACCAAAGTGTATTTAATGTTCGTTCAAAT
>JAVVZN010000255.1:0-3192 GCA_036650555.1 Rikenellaceae bacterium | reverse complement strand
AACCAGCGTTTGTTTTGGGGCTATGGCATAGATGAAAATTATAATCCTCCGTTTAGTATAACAGGTGTGATCTCAGATTACAAAACATCGCATCTGCGCAACGCAACCACTCCAATGATGTATATGTACACATCTAGCGGGCGACCTTACGACAATTTGATAATCAAATTTGAAAAAGAAAAAATAGCAGAAGGGCTTTCGTTTTTGAAAACACTCTATAAAGAGTATGCGGGTGATAGCGATTTTAAATATAACTTTCTGAAAGATCGCATGGATCTAAAATACAACGACGATCGTCGCGTGACAGCAGTGCTCACCACATTTGCAGTTATCACGCTAATAATCTCATCGCTCGGATTATTCAGTTTGTCGCTCTATGATATTGAGAGACGTTACCGTGAGATTGCTTTGCGTCGTGTGTGTGGAGCACAAGCATCTCAAATAGTAAAAATGTTTATTGTGAAATATATGCGTCAGCTGCTAATTGCATTTGTTATGGCATCGGTTGCATCATATATCTTGATAGATATTTACATGCGTGATTTCGCTGTTCGCACCGCTATATCGTGGTGGTTGTTTGTGGTGGCCGCCTTGATAACAGCATTGATTTCACTCATAACACTTGTGTGGCAGACAAAAAAGGCCGCCGACACAAATCCTGCAACAATAATGAAAACCGAATAAAATAAATATAATTAACTTAATAAAACAGAAAATTATGGAAACTCCAGATCAAACTCTAATGGTTAGAATCGAAAATTTAAGTAAAGTATTTCGTACTGATGAAATTGAAACTGTGGCGCTCGACAATGTTTCGTTGAGTGTAAAAAAAGGTGAATTTGTGGCAATCATGGGTCCATCAGGTTGCGGTAAATCAACACTACTGAATATTATTGGCCTACTCGACAATCCAACAGGAGGTAAATATTTTTTAGCTGACAAAGAGGTAGGACAGCTGAAAGAGCGTGAAAGAACTTTATCGCGTAAAGGTAATGTTGGGTTCGTGTTCCAAAGTTTTAATCTTATTGATGAACTTAACGTTTATGAAAACGTTGAACTACCGCTTATCTATCTAAAGATTAAAGCATCAAAACGTAAAGAGATGGTTGAAACAATTCTAAAACGTATGAACATATCACATCGTGCAAAACACTTCCCTGCTCAGTTGTCGGGTGGTCAGCAACAACGTGTTGCCATTGCTCGTGCTGTTGTGGCATCGCCTTCTTTGATACTTGCCGATGAGCCTACTGGTAACTTGGACTCTAAAAATGGCAAAGAGGTGATGGAACTTTTGATGGAGCTAAATCGCGAAGGAACAACTATCATCATGGTAACTCACTCTGCACACGATGCTACATTTGCACATCGTATTGTGAATTTGTTCGACGGTCAAATCGTTTCACAGTTAGATGGTAAATTATAAATTATTGCTGTCCGGTAAAAAGTTTAAACTCTGATGGTTGGGTGCAGATTTTTTCTGTGCCCAATTTTCTTTTGTCAATGTTATTGTTGTATCTTTGCACGTTTAGAAGCTGTTTAAGTAGAAGTGTTGATCATGGAGTTCCATAATAAAAAATATTTATATCATTTTTTAGCAATTCTAACCTCAACTATTTGGGGAACTACCTTTGTTTCCACAAAGGTGTTGATGACACATGGGTTGTCGCCTTATGAGATAATGTTTTATCGGTTTATGCTAGCTTATGTTGGATTGTGTTTTATTCAACCGCGTAAAATCTTTTCGCTATCAATTGGCGATGAATTGAAGTTTGTTTGTGCTGGATTGTTTGGTGGATCGTTGTATTTTGCCTCTGAAAACACAGCTCTGAGCATCACATTAACCTCAAATGTTGCCCTAATTATATGCACTGTGCCTATTCTCACAGCTATTGTGTCGCGTATATTCAATCGTAACGAACGACTAAAAAACAATATTGTTTTCGGGTCGATGGTTGCAATGGTCGGGGTGGCGCTTGTGGTGTTCAACGGTAGGTTTATATTGAAGATTAGCCCTCTCGGCGATATACTAACTCTGTTTGCTGCTCTTATGTGGGCGTTTTATAGCTTAGTACTTAAAGATTTAAGTGGTAGATATTCTATTTTGTTTATCACAAGAAAGGTGTTTTTTTATGGTATTGTAACTTTACTTCCAATGTTTATCATACACCCTTTTCATTTTGATGTAAAGGTGATATCTATGCCAATAGTGTTTATTAACCTATTGTTTTTAGGCTTGATAGCTTCACTGTTATGCTACATAATGTGGAATAACACTGTTCGAGTACTGGGAGCTGTGCGTGCCACAAACTACATCTATCTAACGCCTATTGTGACACTCATAACGTCTTATCTTGCCATTGATGAGGTGATCACTTACGTGGCGTTAATGGGCTCCGTATTTATCCTCTTTGGCGTTTATGTAGCTGAAAAAGGTTTCCCATTTATAAGGAAACCTAATACTACTACCATGTGAAAATTTCAAATGTGAGGTAAGGCATAATTTTTTACCTGTCAGCAATATTTTTATTTCACTAACCCAGAGAATCCCATGAAAGCCATTGCTAGAATGCCAGCGGTGATGAGAGCAATAGGAATACCTTTGAGTGCTTTTGGCACGTTAGATAGCTCTATACGTTCGCGTAGACCTGCAAAGAGCACTAGTGCAACAGTAAAGCCAATGGCAGTGGAGATAGCAAAAACTACGCTTTCTAGTAGTGTAAACTCTTTTTGCACCAGCAAAATAGCAACACCTAACACAGCACAGTTTGTTGTGATAAGAGGAAGAAATATGCCTAGTGCTTGATAAAGCGATGGGCTTAATTTTTTCAACATGATCTCTACCATCTGAACTAGAGCAGCTATAACAAGAATAAACACAATGGTTTGCATATATTCTATATGTAGTGGCACAAGCACAAAGTATTGCAGAACATAGGCAACAATAGAGGCAATAGTGATTACAAACGTAACCGCGCTACCCATACCAAGCGATGTTGTCACTTTGTTTGATACCCCTAAAAATGGGCATATTCCTAAGAATTGCGAAAGTACAATATTATTTACAAAGATTGCACTGATAATAATGAAGATATATTCCATGATGCTCTACGATTTTTTTACGAATTTGTTGAAAAGTACAAGCAGATAGCCAAGCGCAAGGAAAGCACCCGGTGCTAACACAAAGATTAACAT
>JAVVZN010000254.1:0-3200 GCA_036650555.1 Rikenellaceae bacterium | reverse complement strand
GCTAATAATATTTCCACCAGCCGACGAACCTCCCGACACATCTTTCAACACATCAATAGGGAAAGTTGGTGTGGCGATAGTGACATATTTATGCTTTGCAGGATCAAAATAAGAGAACTCAACAGAAGGCAAAGTAAACTCACCCTCTGCTCGTGCAATAAAAGGATATTCAAACACACGACTACCTGCGATATTTGTTGTATTAACCTGATATTCGTCTTTAGTTTTCGATGGATACAACTCAAACGATCCTGGAAGCTCAACTTTAGGAGTTGAGATCAAAGGAAAGTTGCCACTACCTTTTATGGTTAGAAAAATAGTTGCCGACCCGTTTGCCGATATTTTATTTTCGCTAAGCTGACCATCAACAGAGAAATCACCTACTGCACCGTTGAAGGTGGCAGGAGCACCAGATGGCAACTCTTTCACCTCAATTTTGACAGGAATAGATTTCAAGTTCAATTCTACATTCTGATATGAATCTCCACCTCCGAAGAAACTCTCAAAAATAGAGTTACCACTCCTACCTCCCGCGCTCAAAACCATTGCGATAACGCCTAGATCCATCTGCTCAATCTCAAGTTGTCCACTCTTCTGAGGAAAAACCAAAAACTCTTTGACAACAGCGGTATCATAGATTTTACCATTGAAAGTTTCACGTTTTGTCTCTTGTTGCTCAGAGGTTGGCACCTCTTGTTTCCAAAATCCGTTGAAAGCCGCAGGGCGGAAACTACTGATGTTTGATATTTGGGCACGCGTGTAAAGTTTTAGCTGTACTAAAATTGGTTCGCCTTTGTAAACAGTCCGACGTCCAACAATAGTACGCAACAACACATCATCCGATGCGATAGACGACGATGGTTTCTGAGAAGTGCCATTGCCACTACCTCTTACCCCTTGTTGAGAAGATCCATTTGAAGAACCACGCTCTTTAGCGACATCAATAGGAACTGATTTTGTGGTGTATTTTTTTCCATTTATAGAAGCCACAGCCTCACCAATCTTTGTGTTACCCTCTTTTTGTGCCACAAGAACGTAGGTGTAGGTGAATGATTGCGACTTACTTAGCTTTCCATTTACATATTCGATATTTGTTCCCTCGGCAATGGTAGGACCTGCAATTACATTAAAACCATCGAACGATGGTGCTGTAAAGTCATCAATGGTCTCATTAGAGATAAATTCAACTCTAAATGGCTCATTGACAGCAACAATCGTAGGTGTTTTGATGGTAAATTCCACTTGAGCCGCAATATTGAACGGCAAGCAGAATAGAGAAAACATCAATATTAATAGATTTTTCATTATTTTTTATTGAATATTGTTAAACGTGCAATAAATTGATTTTTACGCTCCAAAATTACAAATTCTATTAGTAAAAGGAACAATGATATGGCTAAAATATATTGAAATTGTTCATTATATTCATCAAACACCATGGAGCTAAACTCTTTATTATCCATTTTCCGAATCTGTTTGATGATCTCATCAAGCCCCATAGATTGATTTGTGGCGCGAATATAAGATCCTCCCGTTGTAAGCGCCATCTGTTGCAACATCTCCTCGCCCAGCTTCGACACCACCATAGCTCCATTTTCATCTTTCATCTGCTGACCACCGATTGTGATTGGTGCCCCCTCCGGCGATCCTATTCCAACCACATGAATTGGGATTCCAGCCTCGGTAATTGAATTGACTACCCCCGATATGTCACCGCCATGGTCTTCTCCATCGGAGATAAGAATAATAGCCCGACTCTTATCGCTTTGCGCTGAAAATGAACGAGCGGCAAGCGATAATGCCTTTCCGATGTCGGTTCCCTGATTGGCAACCATCTGAGGTGATATATATTCAACAAAATTTCGTGCCGACACAAAATCTGAGGTTATTGGGAGCTGCACAAAGGCATCGCCTGCAAAAACCACCAGACCTAGCCTGTCATCAACAAGTGTGGATGCAAGATTAGATATTGCAAATTTTGTCTTGGCAAGTCGTGTTGGTGTGATGTCTTCAGCCAGCATGCTATTCGACACATCTACCACCACCATGATCTCAACCCCTTTCTTCTTTACTTCACTAATTTTTGAACCGAGCTGAGGACGTGCAAGTGCGATGATTGTCACGGCAATAGCCGCAACCAAAAATGAATATTTTACTTTTACCTTAAACCATGATGCGAAAGGGGTCAATTCTTTTATAGTGGTTGGATCTCCAAATCGTTTAAGACGCACATCATGGCGAAATTTAACGAAGAAATAGAGCCCTATAATCGGAATTAACAGAATTAACGCATAAAGATATTCGGGTGATTCAAATCTGAACATAGTTTTCTAATTAAGGAATTTGACGTAAGTAGATGTGACGCACTATTATCTCCAACACTAGAAATATCAGTGCAAACAACACAAAAAGCGCGTAACGTTCATTATACAATATAAAATTCTCTACATCAATTTTTGATTTTTCCAAAGTGTTGATTTCGTCATATATATTTTTTAGGCTTTGATTGTCGGTGGCGCGAAAATATCTACCTCCTGTTATCTTTGCAATCTCTTTAAGCCCTTTCTCGTCTATCTCAACTTTGGCTTGAACAAATGTCATGTTACCCCACGGATCTAACGCAGGATAAGGCGCTGTGCCTTCTGTGCCTACACCTATCGTGTAGACTTTAATGCCCATCGCTGCTGCCGTTTCTGCGGCAGTTAGAGGGGTTATCTGTCCACTGTTATTCACTCCATCGGTAAGAAGAATGATAACCTTACTTTTTGCACTACTCTCACGCAGACGATTCACAGATGTTGCCAATCCAGATCCAATTGCAGTTCCATCGTCGATGACACCACTTTCCACCTGATTCAATAAATTTATGAGTGAAGCATGATCAGAAGTTAATGGACTTTGGGTGAAACTCTCCCCTGCAAACACCGTTAAACCTATACGATCGCTTTTCCGATCGAGAATAAATTTTGTTGCCACATCTTTTGCAGCATTCAAACGATCTGGATTAAAATCTCGCGCCAGCATGCTGGTTGAGAGGTCGAGCGATAGCACTATATCAACACCTTCAGTTGAAACGGTTTGATTGTCGGATGCTGTTTGAGGACGCGCAATAGCAAAGATAATCAACGCCATAGACACCACGCGAAGAACAAACGGCAAATGACGAAGATAATATTTCACCCCTTTAGGCGCACTTTTTA
>JAVVZN010000253.1:0-3208 GCA_036650555.1 Rikenellaceae bacterium | reverse complement strand
TTACCTTTATCGCTACTTAGCACCTGTAATGTGTCGAACGATATTGATTGTTTGAGTAGGTTTAGTGATAGATTGTTCAGATCGTTCCATGAGTCGTCGAGCATAGAGGCGTAGCGATTATTTTTGTATTCACTACGAATGTCGTATGCCGAAACCAATTCTGGGATTTCCACAGAATCAACCCCCAATATAGCGCGATAAACTCCTTTATCGCGACGATGTATCTCCGATAACTTACCCGATGCTTCACCTATTTTTCCTTGCAACATTTTTAATTTTAGTACCAATTCGTAATTCTCTTTTGTAAGAGAATAGACTTTTGGGGTGTAGAAAAAATATGAGAAAACAAAATTGACAATTGATGCTAAAATAAAGCCGAAAAGAAACTTACGAATAAAACGATACACTTTTGATTTTAAAGGTATTATATATTCATATTGCTTATTTTCAGATTGTTGTCTTCTTTTATTCCGTCTAAACATACAAAACTAACGCTTAATGATATAACAAAGTTAATTTTTTTGATTAATTTTACAACTTGATTAATTAAATAATTTTTTAATAAACTTAATTTAATAACCATTACATATATGAATAGCAGTAAAATTAGAGAAACTTTTTTGGAGTTTTTCCAGTCGAAAGGACATGAGATTGTTCCTTCAGCTCCTATGGTCGTGAAAAACGACCCTACATTGATGTTTACCAATGCAGGTATGAACCAATTCAAAGATTTGTTTTTGGGAAATAGTCCAATAAAATATAAACGTATATCAGATTCTCAAAAATGTCTACGTGTTTCTGGTAAACACAATGACCTTGAGGAGGTTGGGCACGACACCTACCACCACACCATGTTTGAGATGCTTGGTAACTGGTCGTTTGGCGATTACTTCAAAAAAGAGGCGATTGAATGGGCTTGGGAGTTGCTTGTTGATAAATTTAAGATGGATAAAGACCGCATCTATGCCACAGTATTTGAGGGTTATGAGGCTGATGGTGTGGCATTCGACACAGAGGCATACGATCTATGGAAGCAGTTTCTACCTGAATCACACATCATAAGAGGAAATAAAAAAGATAACTTTTGGGAGATGGGTGAGAGTGGTCCGTGTGGTCCATGTAGTGAAATTCACTACGATCTACGTGATGATGAGCAACGTGCCATAATAGAGGGCTCAACGCTTGTTAATAGTGATAACCCACTAGTTATTGAGATATGGAACTTGGTGTTTATGCAATTTAATCGTAAGGCAAATGGCTCATTAGAAAAACTACCTGCTTGTCATGTCGATACAGGAATGGGTTTTGAGCGTTTGTGTATGGTTTTGCAAGATAAAAAGAGCAACTACGACACCGATGTGTTTCAACCACTAATACGTCGTATTGCTGAGTTGAGCTCCGTAGAATATGGAAAAGATATAAAATCGGATGTTGCAATGCGTGTTATTGCCGACCACATACGTGCAATATCATTCTCTATCGCCGATGGACAAATCCCATCGAATGTGAAGTCGGGTTATGTGATTCGTCGTATCCTTCGTCGTGCTGTGCGTTACGGCTACACCTACCTTAATTTCCGTGAGCCATTCATGTGTAAGTTGGTCTACACACTTGTAGATCAGATGGGTGGTCAGTTCCCAGAGATTAAAGCTTCTCAGTCATTGATCAAAAAAGTGGTAGAGGAGGAGGAGCACTCTTTCCTTCGCACTCTTTCAACAGGAATAAACCTTTTAGATGGGGTAATGAATAAAACATCTGAGAAAGGTGGCAACACAATCAGTGGTAAAGACGCCTTTGTGCTCTACGATACATACGGTTTTCCTATTGACCTTACTGAACTTATTGCGCGTGAAAAAGATTTCACCGTTGATATAAAATCTTTCGAGAATGAGCTTAAAAAGCAGAAAGATCGTTCACGTAATGCAGCAGTTGTAGAAACTGGCGACTGGACTGAATTATTACATATTGTATCAACTACATTTGTTGGTTATGACTCAATGGAATCTGATATGCGTATTGCTCGTTATCGTCAGATTTCTTCAAAAGGTAAGACATCATACCAACTGGTATTCGACCAAACTCCATTCTACGCAAATTCTGGTGGACAAGTAGGCGACAAAGGATATATTGAGAATCAAAATGAAAGGGTGGAGATAATCGACACCTTAAAAGAAAATGAATTAACAGTTCATATAGTAGAAAAACTTCCTAAAGATATTGCAGCCGAATTTAAGGCAGTGGTAAATGAGAATGAGCGTATTTCATCAGCAAACAATCACACAGCCACTCACCTCTTGCATCGTGCACTCCGTGAGGTGCTTGGCACACACGTAGAGCGAAAAGGATCTTTAGTGCAACCATCGGGATTGCGTTTTGACTTCTCTCATTTTCAAAAACTAACCTTTGAGGAGATACAAGAAGTTGAGCGTAGAGTAAATGCTGAAATACGTAAAAATCATAAACTAAAAGAGAATCGTGCATATCCTATTGAGAAAGCCAGAGAAGAGGGTGCAATGATGCTTTTCGGTGAGAAATATGGTGAAGAGGTGCGTACAGTGCGTTTTGGCAACTGGACAGAGCTTTGTGGAGGTTGTCATGCTGCCTCAACAGGTCAGCTAGGGTTCTTTAAGATAAAAAATGAAGGGGCTATCTCTGCTGGCATACGTCGTATTGAAGCTGTAACAGGTCAAGAAGGGGTTAATTATGTTCATGATATGGCTATCATTATTGAAGAACTTAAAAAAATGTTCAATTCAACATCTTTAATTGCCGATATAATTAAGCTACGCCAGCAAAATACCGATCTAACTCAAAGAGTTGAGGATTATGCTAAGATTCATCGCATGAACATCAAAAATAATATACAATCTTCTCTTGATTATTCCGATGGAATAAATTGGTATGTAGGCACACTCGATGTTGCTATTGAAGGGTTGAAAGATATTGCTTTGATGTTGAAAAAAGAGAGCGCGCCAATAATATTTGTTGTTGGAACAACATTTGCCGATAAACCATCATTAATCATTATGATTTCAGATGATTTAGTTGCCTCAAAAGGATTGAATGCAGCTAACATTGTTCGTGAGGCAGCTCGTCAGATTGAGGGCGGCGGCGGCGGTCAGCCATCTATTGCAACTGCAGGTGGTAAAAATACTGAAAAATTGGGTGAGGCAATAGATGTTGCCATGAAATTAATAAAGGAAAAGAT
>JAVVZN010000252.1:0-3213 GCA_036650555.1 Rikenellaceae bacterium | reverse complement strand
GCTGTTGCAGGAGAGGCAAACGTTCCTTTCTTCTCTATCAGCGGATCAGATTTCGTTGAGATGTTTGTTGGTGTTGGAGCATCTCGCGTGCGCGACTTATTTGCTCAAGCAAAAGCAAAAGCACCATGTATCGTATTTATTGATGAGATCGACGCTATTGGTCGTGCTAGAAGCAAAAACGGAGGGTTCTCATCAAATGATGAGAGAGAAAACACTCTTAATCAACTTCTAACAGAGATGGATGGTTTCGGCACAAACGCAGGTGTGATAATCATAGCAGCCACAAACCGTGCCGACATACTCGACAAAGCACTACTTCGTGCTGGACGTTTTGACCGTCAGGTGCATGTGGAGCTTCCCGATATTAAAGAGCGTGAACAAATATTCAAAGTTCACCTAAAAAATATAAAATTAATTCCCGATTTCAACACCGACTTCTTAGCAAAACAAACTCCCGGCTTCTCTGGAGCTGATATAGCGAACGTATGCAACGAAGCTGCACTTATCGCAGCGCGTAAAAACAAAAAGTTTGTTGAGAAGCAAGATTTTCTTGATGCAGTAGATCGCATTATAGGAGGTTTAGAGCGTAAAAATAAGATTATAACACGTAAAGAAAAACGCACAATAGCATTCCATGAGGCAGGTCACGCCACAGCAAGTTGGATGTTAGAGCATGCTAATCCGCTTATTAAAGTAACAATCATACCTCGTGGAAAAGCACTTGGAGCTGCATGGTACATGCCCGAAGAGCGTCAAATCACCACTAAAGAACAACTTATGCACGAAATGTCGTCGCTACTAGGCGGACGTGTGTCGGAAGAACTTACCTTTGGAGAGGTTTCAACAGGTGCACTAAACGATCTTGAACGTGCCACAAAAATGGCATACGCAATGATTGCATACTATGGCATGAGCGACAAAATAGGTAATATTAGTTTTTTTGATTCAACAGGTGGCGATCAATTCAACAAGCCATACAGTGAGAAAACGGCTACCGACATCGACTCAGAGGCAAAAGCAGTTGTTGATGAGGCATATCGTCGCACAAAAGAGATTCTTACCGAACACAAAGAAGGCCTGGAACGCCTAGCCAAACTACTACTTGAAAAAGAGGTTGTATTCTCTGAAGATCTTGAAGTCATTTTTGGCAAACGTATAAAAAGCGAAGACGAAGAACCTGAAATTAAAATAGACACAGAGAAAGCTCCGGAATTGGCAACGGAACTAACAGCAGATGAAAGCCAAAACTAGATAACTAAACCTATGAAAATAGATAAGAACTTGATAATTCGTTCTCTCAGTGGCATATTACTTGTTGCTGTAATGCTGACTGCTGTATTCTACTCTGAACTTAGTTGTTTTATCATACTAATGCTTATAGGTGCCGCTGCAACGCATGAATTATTGTTCAACATAAATAAAAATACAACAACAGTCACCCTTCCTCTATTTGCATCTACACTTGCCGCACTTATTGCCGTTACTATCTATTTAAATATCGACAACCGCATCATCACCATCATTTTGGTTTCCATATTTATGTTGCGTATGATAGTTGAGATGTACAGAAGAAATAGCGATCCATTAAGATCAATCAGCTACGAAATATTTGCTATATGCTACACAATCATCCCTATGCTCTTGCTGTTTCAGATGAGTAGTGCACTTATTGTTGCCCTTTTTATTATGGTATGGAGCAATGATGTTGGAGCATATTTGGTGGGTGTAAGCTGTGGCAAACATAAGCTATGGGAGCGACTATCGCCTAAAAAATCATGGGAGGGATTTTTCGGAGGAGTGATTGCCACTATCATTGCAGCAGTTATAATAGGCATAAACAGAAATGAATCACCATATATTTGGGCTGCAACAGCGATCCTCGTATCGGCAGCAGCAGTCTACGGAGATCTTTTTGAATCTATGTTTAAACGATCTCTAAAGATCAAAGATAGCGGTAACATCATACCTGGACATGGAGGAGTACTCGATAGATTCGATGCAATATTTTTTGCAGCACCTGTTTTTTATATAATATATACATACATTTTTTAACATTGAAAACCAAACTTACTATGACTACTATTGATAAAGAAGGTTACAACATCATCAGAAATACAACTTTGATAATAACAGCTTTAATTATTGCCTGTTTTTTGTTTCTACCATTATCAATTGCCATAGCTATAACGGTAATTTTGGTTGCATTTTTACTATTTATAGTTAGGTTTTTTAGAGTTCCAAACCGCAAACCGCTATCAAATCCATCTTACGTCTATGCACCTGCCGATGGCACAGTGGTGGTTTCTGAACGAGTAAAAGAAGATGAAGTGCTAAATGGAGAGTGTAGAATACAAGTATCCATCTTTATGTCGCTATGGAACGTACATGCAAACTGGTTTCCAGTTGGTGGCAGAGTAGAATATTTTCGTCATCATAATGGTGATAATATGGTTGCATGGCATCCAAAATCATCTACCGAAAACGAAAGGACAACAACTGTGGTTGAAACAACCGTAGGACAAAGAATAATGTTTCGTCAAATAGCCGGCTTACTTGCCAAACGTATAGTTTCGTATGCTAAAGAGGGTGTTAATGTTGAGCAGAACTCACGTTGCGGATTTATTAAATTTGGATCACGCGTTGATCTATTCCTTCCGCTCGACACAGAAATTAAAGTACAATTAGGCGATAAAGTTGTTGGTTCACAAACGGTGATTGCAGTTCTTAACAACAAAAAATAGATTTATTTTATAACTTTACACCTATTTATAAGCGACAATTAAAGTTCAAAATGCCTTTCTCTTTTGTGTCAGTTGCCTGTAAAGTGTTGGTTACATATGAAATATTGCAATAATTATTTTACATTACTTATAATAGGTCATGAACGAAATCACAGATTTAGAAAAAATTTCTTCTCAGGTTCGCCGCGACATTATCCGTATGGTATCGGATGTTGCATCAGGACACCCGGGCGGTTCAATGGGCGTTACCGATTTTATGGTTGCCCTCTACTTCAAAATTTTAAAACACAATCCTGAAAATTTCACAATGGAAGCTAAAGGAGAAGATGTTTTTTATCTATCTAACGGTCATATATCTCCTGTTTGGTATAGTGTTCTTGCACGTACGGGTTATTTTCCAGTGGCAGAGCTTGCAACATTCCGTAAGCTAGGGTCACGTCTGCAAGGTCATCCATCGCCATGCACAGGGCTG
>JAVVZN010000251.1:0-3219 GCA_036650555.1 Rikenellaceae bacterium | reverse complement strand
CCTCTATGGCAGCGATCACAGATGCTAGACCGTAGCCTGGAGTGCAGTGTGTGTGGAAATCTATTGGTATTGAAAGATGCTTTTTAAATAGAGAGATCATTCCAGAAACACGTTTTGGTGGAATTAATCCGCTCATATCTTTGATGGTGATCATATCTGCACCTAGAGCAGCCATTGCTTTTGCTTTCTCTAGGAAATATTCATCTGTGAATATTGTGCCCGGAAGTGGTTTGCCTTTTAAAATGGCTTTTATTCTTGCCATTGTTGAGAAATGCGGATCAATGGTGTAGCAAACAGCGCAATCGGCAATACCGCCATATTGTTTTACATATTTGATTGTTGCTTTCACATTATCAACATCGTTAAGAGCATCGAATATACGCATGATGCCTAACCCTGATTCAATAGAGCAACGGCAGAACCCATCAATAATTTCGTCGGTGTATGGGCTATATCCAAATAGGTTTCTCCCACGTGAAAGAGCAGTTAGCTTTGAAGCGTTGCCAACCACAGATTTTATCTTCTCTAAACGTGTCCATGGGTTCTCACCTAAATATCTCATCACTGAGTCTGGAACAGCGCCTCCCCAAACTTCCATTGCGTAGAAATTTGCATCTTTATAGTAGTTTATCACACGATCAATTTGATCTTGTGTCATACGTGTGGCAAACGATGATTGCTGACCATCACGGAGAGTTAAATCTCTAATTAATAATTTTCTTGGCATAATGTAGAGTTTTATATGATTAATTGATTTATTTAATACAAAAAAATCTTATCAAAGATAAGATTTTTTTTCAATAAAAAATCTTTTTTATTGAAAGATTAACAATATTCCGTTTTTGTTAAATGTTTTCAACCATCAATTTGTAATTATTGTTGTCTGGTAAAAATTTCAAAAGTGGCATGTAATCGTATTGTTTGCTTTTATTTATAGTATATTTATTTACTAGAGTGGTGAAAATTTTTATCTAAGCCATTAATAATAAATTAATACTTTTTTTGAAAAAAGTATTAATTTATTATTAATTTGTTGTTTACGAATTTAAAACGCTATCAAGAAATGGACGAATCCCTGCCAGAAAAAACTCCACGGCTATCACCATAACTATTAGCCCCATAAGACGCATCATAACATTAATTCCTGTTTGTCCAAGCAGCTTAACAAGTCGAGATGAGCTGACAAGTATGATGTATGCTAGGCAAATCATAAGCACTAAAGCCACAACAAAAGTAACTTTCAACATAAATGTGTTGGCATCTTTCATGAGCACTATGGCATTGGTTATTGCTCCCGGTCCGCATAGCATTGGTATGGCAAGGGGAGTGATGGCAATGTCGTTGTTTGTGCCATGTATCTCTGAGTCTTTAGCTTTTATTGGAGATAAGCGTGCGTTAAGCATGTCGAATCCCATGACGAAAAATATAGCTCCACCAACAATCCTAAAACTATCTACCGAGATATGGAAGAAGGAGAACAGAAACTGTCCGCCAAAACCAAATGCAATAACAATCATTAGTGCAGCTAGAAGTGCTCTTTTTATTATTGCCGTCTTCTCTTTTTGATTTAGCTCGGAGGTTAGTCCGAGAAATACTGGCATCGCTCCTATTGGATTGATAAGAGTGAAAAATGAGGTGAAAACTAATAAACCGTATGAGAAAATATCATTCATTTATTCCATCTTATGAATAAGGTATTCAAGACTTAACTCCCATTCTGGAATTACAACTTTAAATTTATTTTTGAATTTATTTTTACTCATCACAGAGAAATGTGGTCGGGTGGCGGCAGTTGGATATTCTGCTGTGGTGATCCCTTTCACATGGCACTCCAGAGAGCTTAGTGTCATGATGTGCGATGCAAAGTCTGCCCAACATGTTGCCCCCTCGTTTGAGTAGTGATATGTGCCGTAAACATCTTCACCTTTGTCGGCTGCCACTATTGCGGTCATGATTGCCTCAGCAAGATCATCGGCAAGTGTGGGTGAACCCCATTGGTCTGCCACAACCGAAAGCTCAGTGCGTTCAGAGGCTAATCTACGCATGGTTTTAACAAAGTTATTTCCATAAGCACTATACAGCCAACTTGTTCTTAGTATGATATGAGCTGGGTTAAGCGCTGCTGCCTTCTCACCTGCTAATTTTGTAACTCCATAAACACTTTGTGGGTTTACTGGCATCTCTTCTGTAAGCATCTCTTCAGTATTCCCATCAAACACATAGTCTGTTGAGATTTGCACTAGGGCTGCACCAACGGCCTTACTTTGTCGGGCTAGATTTTCAACAGCAGTTGCGTTTAGTAGTTGTGCCTTCTCAGGCTCTGACTCTGCTTTGTCTACTGCTGTGTAGGCTGCTGCATTGATCACCCATTTGGGTTTTTGCGCTTTGAAAAAATCAGCAATAGCTTTCTCATCTGTAATATCAAGCTGGGCAACATCTGTAAATATAAACTCATAAGATTTATATCTACTTGATAAATCACGTAAGCAATTTCCAAGTTGTCCGTCACCTCCTGTAACAATAATTCTATTTGCCATCATACATTGATTTATAGTAGTTTTCGTATTCACCGCTTGTGATGTTATTCATCCAAGCCTCATTGTCGAGATACCACTTTATAGTTTTTTCTATTCCTTCTTCAAACTGCAATGATGGCGACCACCCAAGCTCACGATGAAGTTTTGTGCTGTCGATAGCATATCTTAAATCATGTCCGGCGCGATCTGTAACGTAGGTGATTAGTTTCTCCGAATAGCCGATAGGGTTTCCTAAAATGCGATCGGTTGTTGCTATCATAACTTTTATTAGGTCAATATTTTTCCATTCGTTAAAGCCACCTATGTTGTATGTGTCGCCTGCTTTGCCTTTATGGAATATGATGTCGATAGCGCGTGCATGATCCACAACATACAGCCAGTCGCGTACGTTCTCGCCTTTACCGTAAATAGGTAGCGGTTTACCGTTGCGGATATTGTTTATGAAAAGTGGAATTAGTTTCTCTGGAAACTGGTTTGGTCCATAGTTGTTTGAACAGTTTGATATAACAACCTCCATTGCGTATGTGTTGTGAAAAGCACGTACAAAATGATCAGAACCTGCTTTCGATGCAGAGTAGGGCGATTGTGGGTCGTAGTGAGTGGTTTCAACAAAGAAATCTTTAGGATCATGGAGCGATCCGTAGACCTCATCGGTTGATACATGATAGAATCGTTTGCCCTC
>JAVVZN010000250.1:0-3219 GCA_036650555.1 Rikenellaceae bacterium | reverse complement strand
ATTAGCACTAACTCCGCACTCAGCAACGCAAGACAGACTTCGAAAACTACTGCCAGATATATGGAATAAGATATAAAATAAACCCTCCGAAAAATGATTAATCGGAGGGTTTGGTTTTTTTATACGTTATCGTGGAGACGGTTACGCAGCAAAGGCAGCACGTTTTCCATCGCTAGCATTAAATGGGAGCGGAGGGTTGATCTCTGATTTTGCAACATCATTAGCATCTGGAAAACCCCTAGCATGGAGCGCAACAATATCTCTGCTGCAACCAATATTAAACTGGAGAACAAATTTAAACAACGTGAGCATTGCCAAAGATGAGATGAAATCGGCATTATTAGGCTATGAACAATCTGTCATAAACGCTGTTGGCGAAGTGGAAAAAGCATTGTCAGCAATAGAAAACGGCAAGAAAGAGCTAAATATAAGTAGTAGGATTGTAAACTCAACCACTATATCGCAAAACTTAACAAGAGAGTTGTATGCAAAAGGCATGTCGGCATATTTAGATGTGCTCGATGCAGACCGCTCCTTACTCACCTCACAAACAGACTACATCACAACATTAGAGAACCTACTGAACAGCTATGTTTTACTATTTAAAGCCTTAGGAGGAAGATTCAACTAAGAAGCTGTTTAGCATCAACACAACACTCAATTATGTTGATAGTATCTGCCTAAAAACACGAAAACATCACTCGCATTCATTTTTGAGAACGACTACTTAACTATAATATCGTAAGATGGGGTATAGTTTACATACATCCACTCTTTATTTGTAAGCAGACTATTAGGATTTTTCTGGTTGAAACGATATGTGACTTGAAGTATTGTGGTGTAGTAATCTGCAATGTAATTATAGAAGTCAGATCCAAATTCTTTCATTGAACCGATAAAAAACATTGCTACATCATATCCACGATATGAGTATAGAGTTGGTAATCCCCCGAACATACCGAGATAATGACGGTCAAAATCAACCACTGCTCTACTTGTTCTATCAACATGGTAAGAGGTGACGTAACAAACATTAGCACTGAAGAAGTTTGCAGGATCAATGTTACTCATACGAGCAACTTTAGGAGTTGTGATTGTGCTAACCACCTTCCCTGCAGAAAACACTCGAATGGCTCCTATTTTTGAGATTATGGCATCTGCTGTTTGTTGATCTTGAGCAGCTACCAAAAACACGTTTTCTCTTTTTGATTCAAGATCTGTGACATATGAGTCGGCTTTAGCTTTAGCATTAAACGGCACGATATTGATGTTGCCACCGCTGAACTCTTTCATCTTAGCTAAAAATTCAGCATCGTCATTTGATGATGAGAATAAAATAACATTTTTATCTAACAACGCATTTTTCAACTTATCATATTTTGTATCGTCGTCGGGTGCAACTTGGAATATATATTTGTTGTTGCAACTAACAGATGCAAGGGGCGAAACAATAGGTATAGCACGATCACCTGCATATTTTGCCACTTGACAAAACTGAGAATCATAGACTGGACCAACGATCATATCACTGTTATCAAGCTCACCCGACTGAAGAATACGATCAATCGACTCCAGTGATTTATCTGTGGTTATGACATTGAGTGCCACAGTAACTCCTTCATTTTTCAGAGAGTCAAGCCCAACTAGAAATCCGTTATAGAACTCTGTAAATTGACGTGTACTGGCATTAGAACTCTTTAATGGAAGCAATAAAGATACTTTTATTGCAGATCCAACTCCTTCAAACTTCTCAACTTTTCTAACTGGGGCAAGAGCAATAGGCGCTGGCTCAACCGCTGAGACTGCTGGAGATGAAACAGGAACCTCATCTGCCTTGGAAGCAGCATTATTTGGGGTATCACCGTTAAGATATATTTTCAGAACAGTTCCAATACGCATATCATCTTGCGCAATATCGGGATTATTTTGGTGTATAGATTGAACCGCAACACCATAACTACGACTTATTGAATAGAAGGTTTCTCCTTTTTTTACAGTATGTTCCACAAAATCGCCACCTGTTTTAGGCGCAACTTTCTGCGGTGCTATCGGTTTTTCGACTACCTTCTCAACCTTCTTTACCTCACGCGGGCTATTTTTTCCCATGGCTGCCAAATCGTTTTCAATTTGGTCAGCTGTGGCTGATCCAATACGCTTTTGAGGGACATATATCAACTCGCCAATTTTAATACCATTTCTGATCATAGGGTTGTACTGCTCAAGATCTGAAATAGATATTTCATAGCGACGCATTAGTGATGATACGTCTTCACCAAAATTAACAACATGAGTGACACACCCTTTCACCCTACGCTTTTTCTGATCTACATCATTTGCATAGCTAAGTGATAGCGTAAATATTGACAATAATAAAATGGCAAAAAATCTCTTTAACATTCTACTTAATTCCATTTTTAAAACGTAGCTCAGTTATTACTTTTTTTGTATAAGCAGGAAAATCACCATTCATGATCCAGTTATAGTAAGAGGTGTCTTTAGCAAAGACATCAGCCACAGCCACCCCCTTATATTTACCGAAATTGAACACCTCAACCCCCTTATCGTTTAATATGATACGACCAGCGAAATCCACACTAGTCGAACGTGTTGAAAATTCAGAAAGAAAATCTATATTATTTTGCAACTCTTCATAACGATCTAATTGTGAGAGCAGAACTTCGTATGTGGCGAGAGTATCGGCAGCTGCTGAATGGGCATCAACCAAACTTTTGTCACAATAGAACTTATATGCAGCTATCAATGTGCGCTGCTCCATTTTATGAAAAATATTCTGAACATCAATAAATTTACGTCTTTTAAGATCTACATCGACCCCTGCACGTAGAAACTCTTCGGCAAGCATAGGAACGTCGAATTTATTTGAGTTAAAACCTGCAAAATCACACCCCTCAATGTAGTCGGCAAGCGATTTGGCAATAGATTTGAATGTTGGACAATCTTTCACATCGTCGTCGTAGATGCCATGCACCGCCGATGCCTCAGCAGGAATTGGCATTTGTGGATTTATACGTCGTGTTTTAGGCTCCTCTTTCTTACCTCCCGGCAAGACTTTCAACATAGATATTTCAACTATCCTATCTTTTGATACATCAATCCCTGTGCTCTCCAAATCGAAGAATACCATAGGATTTTTTAGATTTAATTCCATTAACTAATCTATTAAAATAATGTTAATTTTTTGCAATTACAATTTAGAAA
>JAVVZN010000249.1:0-3224 GCA_036650555.1 Rikenellaceae bacterium | reverse complement strand
GATGTGGTTGCCATCTAGCTCAAAGAATTTTATCGTGTTGTGCCAATCTTTTTCTTCTCTGTCTATTGAGAAATACAACATCTCAATGCCATTTTCTTTTAAGAATTTCTTGAGTGGCTCACCATACTTAAATTGCTCACGGCATGGATGACAACTGCTGAACCAGAAATCAATAAACACTGGCTTGCCTTTAAACGTGGCGATAACCTCCTTTAGCGTTTTTATGCTATCGCCGTTCTCTACAAATTTCACTTCAGGGGAGAAATCTCCCTCTATACGTTTGTTGAAATCGGTGATCTCTTTTATGAATTTATTGAATCGTAGATTGTATGGATTGCTTGGAAATTGCTCATTGAATTTGTCGATGTGCTTAAGTATCGCTTTGTTGCAGGTGCTGTTGTTTAGGCAATCTAAGTATAAGGCATTTACAAGCACGGTTTCTAAGATTGATTTGTCGGTAAATAATTTATAGTAGGCATCGTATCTTGCTTGCCAGTACTGCTCTATTGTTTTTGGTATGTTGGTGTTCTCTGAGATCATGTTTTGCATCTCTTTCATCGTATTTGCGTATGGAAGCATGAGATGCGATGGTGTCATTGAGGCAGATATAGGATATTTTGTGTATATAGTTTGCCATAAATCACCGTAGCCGTTGATCATTGGTGTGCCTTTATGTAATAAATCGAAATAGTTGTGTCTAATTGCTTTTGAAAGTGAGCCCATCCAAAATAGCTCCACGTGTTTGGTTATGTATTCACGTTTTGCGTCGCTCATTTTTATTTGACTGAAGGGTGCTAGGTCTTTGTTTATCAGCTCTTCAAAATTTGCCATCATCTTAGAGCCAATAGTATCGAGTGGGGCAGCGGTGTAGTCATTTACAAATTCATATTTATAAAAATTCTTATCAGCAAAAATTTTGTTTAACATCATTTGTGCAGTGTCATTCACTTGAACCACTGGCGATAGGCTATAATCGAATTTGACGTCATAAGTTTTGCCAGGTTCAATAATCAGAGAGGTAAACACATTGTTGTTTTCGATGTTCATAACCGCTAGCTTATGGATATGGACTGTGATTGTGGTTGTGGATTTGTCGGCAGTGACAATGGTGTCGGTCTCACCCAATGGAAATGTTTCTATGGGTAGTGAAAGATATGTAATAGAATCTTTAGCTCCGATAGTTGTTAGATTTATGGTTGCAACAAGTGGTGTACACCCTGCAAAAACATACAAGGCGACGATAAGGTAGATTATTTTCCTCATGATTAATTAATTTATGGTTAATAATTAAGCATATTGTGCTTTTATAGTGGGAAGTTGATATATGATTTCTACAACTCATCGTCGGCTGCAAAGTCGGGGCTGATATATGTGAAGTCTTGTTTTAATTGAAATTTAAGATATGTAATTGGCTTGCCTTCTGCAAGATAACGCGCTTCATAAGTGGTTTTTAGGGCTGTAACCTCAGATGGCACTTCAGATGTGGTGGCGTAGATGTTGTTGTTTGCCACTAGCTCTCTTAACTCATTGACTTTTATCACCTCACGAGTGTAGAGATGTAGGTGTTGGCTATCTGTTTTTAGGTTCACAGTGCCTTCTGGTGATAGAAATTTTGAGTACATAGTTAGAAACTCTGCACCTGTAAGGCGTTTTTTTACCCTATTCTTTTTTAGCTGGGGATCGGGAAAGGTGATCCAGATTTCGTCTATCTCATCTTTAGCAAAAAATGAGTTAATAAACTCTATTCGTGTGCGTATAAATGCCACATTTTTCATCTCTTCATCGGTGGCTGTACGTCCACCACGCCACATGCGCGCTCCTTTCACATCAATACCGATGTAGTTACGCATACTGTTCATTTTGGCAAGACCAATAGTGTATTCGCCTCTGCCACAACCTAATTCTAAAACTATTGGATTGTTGTTTTTGAAAAAATCTTCTCTCCATCTCCCTTTTAGAAAGTGGTCTTTGCCGAAAATATCTTCAAAAAGAGGTTGCACCATGCAATCAAATGTTTCGTTCTCTTGAAATCGTTTTATTTTGTCTTTGCCCATGTTATTTTATTGCTATGCCAACCGTTAATATTCCGTTTATTGATGGCAGTGAAGTTTGTTTGAGTTTAAATTTGTAGACTCCTATCTCTGAGAATTTACAATTTTCTATTAATCTTATCTCTCTGTTGCTGTTTACTCTATCTTTTCTAGAAGTGGTTTCTAGTGGAATAGTGAATGATTTTGACCATACTTTTTTTGATGGTGTCTGGACTTCCATTTCAATATTGATATATTGTTTATGATCTAAATTTATGTAATTTAGAATCATAAACAAATCACCATTGGTATGCGACGATTTATTGTTAAACATGAAATATTTTGCGTCGTTACCATCCCATTGCTGTTTCTCATTTTGTGAAAACTCAGCAAACTGTGCATTCGATCCGCATCCATAAAGTGCTAGTGTCATACATGTAAGTATGACAAACAATCTGTTTGCCATCTTGTAGCTATTGTTTATTTCCTTCAGTTTCTGTTTTAGCTCTTTCGCCTCTTTGACGATTGTAGCCACGTCGGTTGCCTCCGCGACGATTTGCCCCTGCACTGTTTGTTGGCTTTTCTGTGTTTGGTGTTGTTGTTGCTGGTTGTTTGGTTTCTGTTTTTTCAACGACAAGTTGTGGCGATGGAGCTGACTGTTGAGGCTTTGGGGCACGTTGAGGTGTTCGGTTTCGTTTGTCGCCTGATCTCTCTCCTTGACGTTCTGTGCCATTTATGCGGCGTGAGTTGCCTTTTCGTGAGTTCTGTTTTGAGGTGTCGAAACGTGTGATACTCTCCTCTCCAACCACATTTTTGTAGTCGGGTGATTTATCTTCAATAACTTCGGTGGTGTCGAGTTTCTCAACTTTAATCCCTTTGCGATTTTGTTTTATCACCTCCCAAACTCTCTCGGTTGATATGGTTACTAGATTTGCCATCACGCTAGGATCGGTGCTGAACAACATCTCTTTTTTGAATATGTCGCTCTTGACAAGAAAGTATTTGCCATCAATAGTTTCTAGTGGTTCGCTGATCTTTGGAAAACCTTTGCGAGCGTCGATATAGGCATCAACCTCGTAGTTAAGGCAACATTTTAATTTACCACACTGACCTGCTAATTTCTGTGGGTTTAGAAGTATCTCTTGAAAACGAGCTGAGTTTGTGGTTACAGAAACAAAATTAGATATGAATGCT
>JAVVZN010000248.1:0-3258 GCA_036650555.1 Rikenellaceae bacterium | reverse complement strand
AATGCTGCCACAGCTATTTCGTTTGCAGCATTAACAGTGCAAGCGGTGTTGCCGGCTTGACGCATTGCCTCGTATGCAATTTTCAAACAAGGGAAACTGTCGGTGTTGGGTTTTTGAAATGTTAGGTTTATGGTTTTGGTGAAATCTATACGGTTCGACATATCCATTTTCAATCTGCGGGGGAATGTTAGTGCGTATTGTATTGGAAGACGCATGTCGGGAGTGCCCATTTGTGCTTTAACGGATCCATCTTCAAATTGTACCATTGAGTGTATCATTGATGTGGGATGCACCACAACTTCGATCTGAGATGGCTTTAGATCAAAAAGCCATTTCGCCTCTATCACCTCAAAGCCTTTATTCATCATTGATGCTGAATCAACGGTGATCTTTTTGCCCATAACCCAAGAAGGATGCGCCAGAACTTGATCTATGGTGGCATTAGCTATTCGATCTTTTGTCCATCCGAGCAGTGGTCCGCCTGAGGCTGTAAGTATTACTTTTTCTATGGGTGAGTATTCTCCTACTAGAGATTGAAAAATGGCAGAGTGTTCTGAGTCTACGGGAATGATTGCTGCGTTGTGCTGTGAGGAGAGCCTCATCACTGTTTCACCTGCCACAACGAGCGACTCTTTGTTGGCAAGTGCCACTCGTTTGGAGTGTTTTAGGCTATTTATGGTAGGAAATAATCCTGAAAAACCAACGAGTGCTGAGACAACAATATCAATATTACTGTTTTCAACAATTTGTTCAACACTTTCGCTGCCAGCATATATTTTTATGTTTTGATTTGATAACGCCTCACTAACAGAGTTGTAATGTTGTTTGTTTGCTATCACCACACTATCGGGTTGAAATTCTAAAGCCTGTTCAACCAATCGTTGCCAGTTGTTGTGAGCGGTGAGGGTTGTGATCTCAAAAAGTGATGAGTTATCTCTTATCACCTGCAAAGTTTGTTCGCCTATTGAACCTGTTGAGCCAAGTAGTGCTATGCGCTGTTTTGGCATATCTTGTTTCTGCATAAACGTAATGTTGTTATTGGTGCTTGATAAAATTAAAACAGCTTCTAAAATATTAAATAATTCTCTGGGTCAATACTATTGCCGTTGTTCCAAAATTCAACAACCAAAGTATTGTTTGTTTTTGTGGCGTTCTTTAAACTTTCATCGCCCACGTAGCCTATCACTTCTCCGCCTTTCACACTGTCGCCTATCTTCTTTAAAACTTTCGATAGCTTTTTGTATGTTGATACCACTCCATTGCCATGTTGGATTTGAAGTATGTAGCCCTCTTCCGGGCTCCATGTGCTGAGTATTATGTTTCCTCCATCTACTGAGAGCACTGGTTCCATTGCGGTGGTGGTAAATTCAACGCCTCTGAATCCATCTTTTATATTATATTTTTTTGTCACAACACCTTTCACCGGAAGAAACAAATTTAATGAGGTAGGATCGCGTTTTAGTGCAGGTTCGTGAGTCGTTTTGCTTGTTATGTTTGCCTTACGAAACAATGAATCGGCCTCAGAACGTTTTGTTATATCTTTGTTCATCACCTCCACACTGTCGGCATTGTTTGAAACAGTCACCGATAAAGGAGCAAGACCATCCATGATACGTATGATGTTTTCACGATATTTATCCCACAGCTCTAACTCATTTTCTAATGAGTCGAGTTTTATAACATTATTTATGAGTAGCTCACGTGATTTGTTGCCTGGATAGCCGGGTATCATATCTAGGATAGGGGTGTAGGTGATTATAACTAGCGCCATCCCAAAGTTTATTATGATAACGGTAAGCAGAAACATCAGTATGTTCATGGGAGATATGAATATCTGCCAGAGCAACTCTCCGTCGTGCGGATTATTGAAACTAAGCTGATGTTTTTTATTGAAATTATTGATGATATGTTTTAGAACGGCAATAAATTTCTTCATAGAATGAAAATAGATGTTTTATTAATAAAATAATATGCAAACTAAAACATTTGATAATCAAACGTTTTTAAATAAATATGGTGTTAATTGTTATCTAATTTAAAGCAAAGATAGGCTTTTTAATATTAAATTTATTATATTTGCCTTATTTTTATGTTTGAAATATTTTAAATTTCATAGCACATAGTATTTTAACATTGTTCAATATATTTATTTTTAAATAAACGGCAATATGCCGGCGATTAAATTTTAATGATATGAAACCTACACTTTTAATTTTAGCAGCGGGCATGGGTTCTCGCTACGGATCTCTAAAACAAATGGATGGCATCGGTCCAAACAAAGAGGCAATATTAGACTATTCTGTGTTCGATGCAATAAGAGGCGGATTTGGTAAAGTAGTATTTGTAATCCGTCACTCTTTTGAAAAAGAGTTTAAAGAGGTATTTAGTAAAGAGCGTTTTGGGGGTAAAATTGAAGTTGATTATGTATTTCAAGAGCTTGACTATCTTCCTGAAGGATTCTCAGTTCCTGAAGGACGTGAAAAACCTTGGGGCACAAACCATGCTCTTCAAATGGCAGCAAAAGCTATCAATACTCCTTTCGCAGTTATCAATGCCGACGACTTCTATGGCGCCGACGCTTTCAGAGTAATGGGCGAATACCTATCTTCTTTAAACGGTTCTAAGAACAAATATTGTATGGTGGGGTATCTTTTAAAAAATACTCTTTCTGACTTTGGTTCTGTATCACGCGGTGTTTGTACTGCCGACAAAGATGGTAACCTAGTTGATATAGTAGAGCGTACACATATTGAAAAACAAGGTGATAAAGCACTTTATAAAGATGAGAAAGGTGAGCTTTGTCCAATCTGCACAAACACAATAGTATCAATGAATATGTTTGGTTTCACTCCAGATTATTTTGAATATTCTGAATCTATCTTCAAAGAATTTCTAAATAATCGTGGTAAAGAGATGAAATCTGAGTTTTTCATTCCACTTGTAGTTAATGAACTTACTAACAAAGGAAAAGTAACGCTTAAAGTTCTATCAAGTACTGCAGCTTGGTTCGGGGTGACTTACAAAGAAGATCGTCCTATTGTTGTTGCAAAACTTGATGCACTTATTAAAGAGGGTAAATATCCTCAAAAACTTTGGTAATATGGTAGATATATCGCAAGAAATTCTAGGTTTTACATCTGCCGATGAGGCAGTGGTGCTCTACACAATGACAAACTCGCATGGTGCTGAGGTGAAACTCATAAACATTGGAGCTGCGATTGTTTCGGTTTGTGTTCCTGATAAAGAGGGAAAGATGCG
>JAVVZN010000247.1:0-3263 GCA_036650555.1 Rikenellaceae bacterium | reverse complement strand
CAATTTTCTCTCTATAAATCCTCATTTAGCTCGCTAAAATCGGATTTGCAGAACAAAAACTAAGACAAAAATAGCTCTAAAATAACTTCGATAACAAATTAAAACAGCTTCTAACACTTGTGTTTAATTAATATATATTTGTTGTGCCTTTAGTGTCGGTAGGAGTTAGTGGTGGCGTTGATAGTGCTGCCACTGTGTTGATGTTGAAAAACCAAGGGTTTAGTGTTAAAGGTGTGCACTTTTCTGTTTTGTCGGAGAACAATAGTGATTATATTTCTAAACTTTCCGAAAGTTTGGAAATTGATATTATAGAATGTAATGTCTCTAAAATTTTCGATAAAAATATCGTCACACCATTCATAAGCGATTATATGTCGGGGCGAACGCCATCACCTTGCGTGGAGTGCAATCCTATGGTAAAATGGAGTGTGGTGCGAAGTTGTGCCGAGCATATTGGTGCATCAGCTTGGGCAACAGGTCATTATGCGCGTGTTGTAAAACAAAACGGATTCTATTATGTTGCTCGCGGAGCAGATATTCTTAAAGATCAATCTTATTATCTTTGGAAATTAGATCAACAAACGTTGGCTGGGGCTTTAATGCCACTCGGATCTTATTCTAAAGTAGAGATTAAAAAGTATATGGAAAACAAAGGATTTATGGCTCTTTCTCATCAGAAAGAGAGTATGGGTGTTTGTTTTTTAGGACCAGGTGGCTATAAAGAACTTTTACGTGAACGTGTGCCAGATATACATAACCTTTGTGGTGGCGAAATTGTTGATCGCACAGGTAAAGTTGTTGGAACGCACGATGGTTATCCTTTCTACACAATTGCTCAACACCGCAGACTTGGTATTGACAAAGGATTGTGTGTGGTTGAGATTGATAAAGCCAACAATAGATTGGTGATTGGTGATGAAAATGAGTTGTATGTTGATAATTTTTTTGTAGAAAATTATCAATTTATAAATCGTGATGAAATTGCTGAAAGTGGCGTATTAGAGGTGAAAGTACGAGGTGTGGGACGCAATCCAGTAGGGTATTGTAAAGTTGATTTTGTTGATGATAAATTGCTTAGAGTTAGCCTATTAACCTCTAGTGCATGGGCAATTGCAAACGGACAGCCAGCAGTATTCTACATTAAAGAAAGGGTAGTAGGAGGTGGTTACTTAAAACTGTAATATAATGTTATCATTTTTTTCAAATCATTAAATTACTCTTGATATATTTTATTTTTAATCTTTATTTTTTACCTTTGGCGGCTAAGCAGCTGTCTAAATTTCATATTTGAAGATTTAGATTGATTGTTGTATTGAATTTAATTAACTATATTAATATGAACAAACCTTTAAATATTGTAGTTCTTGCTAAGCAAGTTCCCGATACCAGAAATGTCGGTAAAGATGCTATGAAAGCAGACGGTACAGTAAACCGTGCCGCTCTTGCGGCAATTTTCAATCCTGAGGATCTAAATGCTCTTGAAGTTGCACTTTCAATCAAAGACAGATACCCCAGTCGTGTCACATTATTAACCATGGGTCCAGTACGGGCTGCCGACGTTATTCGCGAAGGCATGTTTCGCGGTGCAGATGGCGGTGTGCTTCTAACCGATAGAAAATTTGCTGGTTCCGACACTCTTGCAACATCATATGCTTTGGCAACAGCTATCAAAAAAATGGATTATGATATTATTATAGCAGGTCGTCAAGCTATCGACGGTGACACTGCTCAGGTTGGTCCACAGGTTGCCGAAAAATTGAATTTGCCACAGATCACTTATTGTGAAACAGTAGAGAAAATTGAAAATGGTAGCATAACCATTGTTCGTCGTCTGGAAAATGGTGTTGAAACAGTTGAAGGCAAGTTGCCACTTGTTGTCACAGTGAATGCTTCAGCTGCCGATTGTCGTCCTCGTAATGCAAAACTACTCATGAAGTACAAACACGCAGTGACTGTGTCGGAGCTTCAAGAGCTTACTGAAGACTACTACAAAGATGTAAGAGATCAACGTCCATACCTCTCTATAAGCGAGTGGGGTGCTGCTGATATTGATGCTGAGCCAGAACAATTAGGTTTGTCGGGTTCACCTACAAAAGTTAAGAAGATCGAGAATATTGTATTTACTGCAAAAGAGTCGAAACACCTTACCTCTTCAGATGGTGATATAATCTCACTTGTTCAAGAGTTGATAGCAAATCACACAATCGGTTAGTATTAAGTATAAAATAATTATTGCGATATTTTATTTATCTGTCATAAAATAAGCAATATAAGCATAATGTGCTAAAAAATAAGATATAATGAATAATATATTTGTATATTGTGAAATAGACAATGGTAAGGTTGCCGATGTAAGCAAGGAATTACTCTCTAAGGCATCGCATCTTGCTGTAAAGCTTGGTTGCAAGGTTGAAGCACTTGCAATAGGTTACAAACTTAAAGGTATTGAATCGGAGTTAAGTAAATATGGTGCTAATGTGGTGCATGTTGCCGACGATAAAGAGTTAGCTCCTTATCGTACTCTTCCCCATGCTGCAATTGTTTGTGGCGTTTTTGAACAAGAAAAGCCTCAGGTTGCTCTTTTTGGTGCGAGTAGCATTGGACGTGATTTAGCTCCACGAGTTTCATCGGCCTTACACAGTGGTTTGACTGCCGATTGCACATCACTAGAGATTGGCGATCACACAGAGGTTAAAAGTGGAAAAGAATACAAAAATCTGCTCTACCAAATCCGTCCTGCTTTTGGTGGAAATATAATCGCAACAATCATCAACCCCGATCATCGTCCTCAAATGGCAACTGTGCGTGAGGGTGTTATGAAAAAAGAAGAGATTGCTAATCCAGTTCTTGCTGAGGTGAAGACAATAGATTTCAAAAAGTTTGTGAAAGATTCAGATTTCCTTGTTAAAATCATAAGTCGTCAAATTGCAGAGAGTAAAATAGATATTAAAGGCGCTCCTATTATTGTGGCAGGTGGTTATGGTGTTGGTTCAAAAGAAAATTTTGAACGTCTTCATGAACTTGCAGCTGTGTTAGGTGGAGAAACCGCTGCATCGCGTGCTGCCGTTGATGCTGGATTTGCAGAACATGCGCGTCAAGTTGGGCAAACAGGAGTCACAGTGCGTCCTAAACTATATATTGCGTGCGGTATCTCTGGTCAGATTCAACATACCGCAGGTATGGATCAATCAGCAATGGTAATATCTATCAATAATGATCCTGCTGCCCCTATAAACAAACTTGCCGACTTTGCAATTGTTGGT
>JAVVZN010000246.1:0-3265 GCA_036650555.1 Rikenellaceae bacterium | reverse complement strand
TTCCATTTGATGCTGCCCAAGCTGCCGCCTCACAAACCATTGCACTACATGATATGGCATCTTTATCGCGTACGAAATCACCTATAAGAAAACCATAGCTCTCTTCACCACCACAAATATATTTGCTTTTGCCCTCCAATTCTTTAATTTTACTAGCTATAAATTTAAAGCCAGTAAGCACATTGTAATAATCAACACCAAATGATTTAGCTATCTTAACAAGTAGATCGGTGGTGACAACTGTTTTCACAATAAACTCACCTCCATGCAGACGTCCTAGCTCTTTCATACGAGTAAGAAGATAGTAGGTTACAATAGAGGCCGTTTGATTACCATTGAGAAGGATCATCTTTCCGCTGCTATCACGAACTGCCACACCGATGCGATCAGCATCAGGATCGGTGGCTATGAGTAGCGATGCTCCAACACTATCTGCCATATCAATACCCATTTTCATTGCAGTGGGCTCTTCAGGATTAGGGTTCACCACGGTTGGGAAGTTTCCATCTGGGACCATCTGTTCTTTTACGGTAAAGACATTTGAGAATCCATACTCCTTTAATATATGAGGAACCAATCGGTAGCCCGATCCATGTATTGAGGTGTAGACTATTTTAAGATCGCTATGCTGCTTGATAATATCGGGCGACAACGACAAATCTTTTATCTTACCTAAATAAACGCGATCAACATCATCGCCTATGATTGTGATGTTCTTCTCACCACCTGTCCATTTTATATCTTCAATAGATTTGATGCTATTTACATGGTTTATGATGTTTTTATCGTGCGGAGCCACCACTTGTCCGCCATCATTCCAATAGGCTTTATAGCCATTGTAGATCTTTGGGTTGTGCGATGCTGTGACCACCACACCACTCTGACATCCAAAATGACGAATAGTAAAGCTAAGCTCAGGCGTTGGGCGTAAAGACTCAAAGAGAAAAACTTTTATTCCATTTGCAGCAAAAACATTTGCCACTGTTTTAGAAAACATAGCACTATTATTACGACTATCGCATGCCACTGCCACCTTTATTTCTGGCAAGTCTTTGAAAACTTCTTTAAGGTAGTTTGCCAACCCTTGTGTTGCTCCACCAACAGTGTATATGTTCATTCGGTTGGTTCCAACTCCCATTTTTCCACGAAGACCACCTGTACCAAACTCCAAATTTTTATAAAAAGATTCTACTACTTCAGCACTATTATTTTGAAGCATCTCTCTTATTTGGCACTTTGTTTGCTCATCATAACCGCCGGCGAGCCAACTATTGACTCTATCCATTATCACTTTATCAATCTGCATAATATTAATTTTAGTATTTAACTGAGATATATTTTTTGTTCGTTTATTATAAGTATTATGTTTTGTTTTACTTCAACCCTCGATAAATGTCACACGCGGTGTTTTAAAATTAACATTAAAAAACAAAAAAGTTTATTACGATTTATTAGTTCACACTTTTATATTTTTACTATAAATTCGACTCTACAAATATACAAATATAAAATGTGAAACGGAAAATTCATGCAAAAGTTTTAACGATTTGTGCAAAAAAACTTTCTTAAATAATTATTATTTTTTTAATTTTCCATAACTACGTGATATAGCATTGATTAAAAAAACATAGTAAAATATAATTCATTTCCAACCCAAAAATGGTTTTTTTTCTCAAAAAAATAACTCATCTTTGTGGAGAAATTTACATCAAATATATCTGAAACACAAATGTTAGACTACTCAACATCATACAACGAAGTTTGGCGTAACTGCTTGATAACCATGCGAGAAAAAGTTCCTTTTGAGGAGTTTAATCGTTGGTTAAAGCCTGTTGTACCCCTCGAATTTGATGGTGAAGTGCTCAAATTAAGGGTTCCTAGCGAGGAATACGTGATGCACATTGAAAATAATTTCATGATACTTCTACGTCCTATCATTTGTGATAATTTTGGAGATAAAATCCGCCTTAAATATTCTATACCACAACAAGCATCAAAGAAATCTATCTCACCTTCTGAAGGCGATCTTAGCATTATCAATGCCTACACTTCTCAAACAAATCCGCAAAACATAAAAAATCCTTTCATCATTCCAGGGATAAGAAAAGTTGTTGTAGATCCTCAGCTTTGTTTTGACTACACGTTTGAAAATTTTGTTGAAGGAGAATGTAATCGTTTGGCTCGTTCGGCGAGTTGGAGTGTGGCGATGGATCCAGGCAACACCTCTTTCAACCCTATATTCATATATGGTGATTCTGGTCTTGGCAAAACACATATTGCACAAGCTATTGGTATTGAGGTTAAAAAGCGTTATCCTGATAAAAATGTGCTCTACGTAAATGCACATAAATTTCAAACACAATATCAAAACGCCACATTAAAAGGTGAAGTAAACGACTTTGTGCTATTCTATCAAATGATAGATGTGCTTATTATAGATGATATTCAAGAGTTTGCATCAAAGCCAGGCACACAAAATGTGTTCTTCAATATATTTAACCACCTTCATCTATCTAAAAAACAGATAATTCTTACTGCCGATAAGCCCCCTGTTGAGTTGAAAGACATAATGGAGCGATTAATAACACGTTTCAAATGGAGCTTGTCAGTGAAATTATCAACTCCCGACTACGACACAAAATACAAGATAATAATAAACAAGTTCAAAAAGAGCGGCATAAACATACTTCCAGAAGTAGCCGATTTCTTAGCCACAAACATCAAAGCGAACATACGTGAGATTGAGGGTGAAATAAATTTGTTTATCGCAAACACACGTTTTCTCAACACACCTGCTTCTGTTGAGCTTGCAAGAGAAATTTTGGAGCCATACGTTAAGGTTGAAAAGCGAGAGATCACTGCCACCTACATTATCGACACCATTTGCGACCACTTAAACATGTCGAAAGAGAAGCTAATGTCGTCAAAACGCACAAGTGACATAGCACTAGCTCGTCAAATTGCAATGTATTTCTGTAAGAAATACACCACAATGTCGTTGAAAGCCATTGGTAGTGCCATAGGAGGGAAAAATCACGCCACAGTGGTTCACGCCTACAAACGAATATCTGATCTCTACGAAACCGATAAAAACTTCAAACAAACAATAGACGAAATAACGACAAAGATGTCGTAAAGCACAAAACCTCAGATTAATAATCTGAGGTTTTTTTATCGGTACTAAGAAGCTGTTTAAATTATTTTGAGAGTTAATTTATTGAATAGTAGACTGTTTACGGTTTTTCAGCGACGACTATTTGCTTTT
>JAVVZN010000245.1:0-3272 GCA_036650555.1 Rikenellaceae bacterium | reverse complement strand
AGTTTTTATTATTTATCGTCAGATATATCTTCTTCTTCGCCTTCGTCCTCATCATCATAATCGGCGTCGTCGTCATCTTGGTCATAATCATCATCAAACTCTTCTTCGTCGTCGTTTTATGGTTTTTCGGGAACATCATCGAAATAATCAAGAACCGATTCTTTGTGACGCGGAATGATTATATCATCATCATCATCATTGCTTGCGAACACACGATGGCGATCCTTACCGCTTTTTTTAATCGGATCAAGTTTTGCAGCTTTTCTTAGCAAATCCTCCGCACCTAACGTTTTAGACTTGGTTTGGAAATCTTTGTTAGTTTTCATTAGAAAAAGTAAAAGTGTTAATTTATTATTATTCAACTAGATGAGCACTATTGTCATCTGTCATTAACTGTTTTTTAAACAATTAATGATCTGCAATTATAATACTTTTTTCTCTTTCTACAAACTTAAACGTTCAGTAATATTAAAATCTTTTTTTTGACACCTAAAATGATTACATTTGTGACGTAATATGATAATTTTAATTTATAATGAATACTATTTTTTCTCATCGCTCTATTCGAAAATTCAAACCTTCAAAAATTGAATCCGAAAAGATAAAAAAAATGGTTGAGGCAGCCATAAGAGGCTCTTCAACAGGCAATATGCAGCTCTACTCCATCATTGTAACCACCGACGACAAAATAAAAGAGGCGCTTTCACCATGTCACTTCAATCAACCATGTCTGAAATCTGCACCCATGGTTGTTACATTCTGCGCCGATATAAATAGATTTTCTCATTGGTGTAAACTCTCTAACGCCGATCCACATTACAATAATTTTGCATGGCTGACAGCATCCACAATCGACACTGTGATCGCAGCTCAAAATTTTGCGTTAGAAGCAGAGCATCTTGGCTTAGGCATATGCTACCTAGGCACCACCACATACAATGCACAAGAAATAATAAAGGTGCTAGATATTCCACGAGGCGTTATACCTGTCACTACGTTGGTGGTTGGGTATCCCGATAACCAGCCAAATTTAGTAGACAGACTTCCTCTTGAAGCAGTGTTGCACAGCGAGAAATATCATGACTACGATGATCTTACCATAAAATCATTATGGAAGGAGAAAGAATCGCTTGAAGAGATGCAAAACTTGGTTAAACAAAACGAAACCGAGAACTTAGCACAAATATTTACAGAAAAACGATACAAAAAAGAGGACAATATATTTTTCTCTGAGAAATATTACAACGCACTAATTGAACAAGGTTTCATATAATAAACTGCTGCCGAAAGCAGCTCCTAGAATTTAGCTTTAAGTTAAGGCATAATTTTAACCAGACAACAATAATAATAAACTATTAATAATGAAAAAAGTATTTTTTTTACTACTACTAAGTTGCATTGCAGTAGGAGCAATGGCACAATCACTTTTTCGCACAGTGCCCATTCTCCAAAACCCAACAAAATCTGGTATCACAGTGACATGGCTCACCACAGTTCCCACCTTCTCTTATGTGGAGTATGGCACCGACTGCAAAAATCTTAAACGTGCCGTCACCATGGTTGATGGGCAGATAATTGCGGGCAACACAATCCATAAAATACGACTAGAGAACCTTCAGAAAGGTCAGAAATATTTCTATCGCATAGTATCGAAAGAGATAACTCTTTATCAAGCATACAAAAAAGAGTTTGGTGACAGCCTCTCTTCAGACTTCTACGAGTTCACCTATCCAAAAGACAATGAGAATTTCACTGCTGTTGTTTTCAATGATCTTCACAAACAGAAATCCACCGTTGATCTGCTTGCTGCATCGTTGGAAGGCACAAAATATGACTTAGTGATATTTAATGGCGACTGCATCGACGATCCTAAAGATGAAGATGATGCAGTAAGTTTTCTTTCATATCTGAGCGAGAAGATCGGTAAAGGATCATCGCCAATGATATTCACTCGCGGTAACCACGAGATACGCAACGCCTACTCAATTCGTCTACGCGACATCATAGAATACTCAACCGAGAAGAGTTATGGCAGTTTCAACTGGGGCGATACTCGTTTTGTGGTTCTCGACTGCGGAGAAGACAAACCCGATGCCCATCCTGTTTACTACGGACTGAATGATTTTGAAGGATTTCGCAAAGAACAAGTTGATTTTCTGAAACGCGAACTTAAATCAAAAGAGTTCAAAACAGCCACAAAACGCATTTTAGTGCATCATATTCCAATATATGGCGACAAAACCGACGAGTATAATCCTTGTCACGCACTATGGCATCCAGAGCTTAAAAACGCGCCATTCAACGTATGCCTAAATGCTCACACTCATAGTAGTGCATTCTATAAAAAAGGTGAGGTTGGCGAAAATAATTTTCCAATCATTATAGGCGGTGGACCGAAAAGCAACGCAACAGTAATGATAATAAACAAGAATGGCAAAGAGTTGAACGTTAAATGTCAAAACATAAAAGGTGAGATCATAGCTGAGGTAAATGATTAACGGTTGTTGGCATCACTAGTAAAAATTTTCAAACCACATAATGAATAAATGTGGCAAATGGCATATTTTTTGAAGTGACATGGTATTAATTTATCGTGTCACTTTTTATTTGTAAAATTATGAAATATGAACTTCCGCCACTTCCTTACGCATTAGATGCACTTGAGCCTAAGATGAGCGAGAAAACGCTTGAATATCACCATGGTAAGCATCATGCAACCTACGTTGCGAATCTAAACCGTTTGGTTATTGGAACACAATTTGAAAACGCTCCCATTGATAAGATTATTAAAGAGGCTGACGGTGCATTATTCAACAATGCGGCACAAGCATGGAACCACACATTTTTCTTTAATCAATTTGCGTGCGAACCTAAAATTGAACCTAGTGGAAAATTATTAGAGGCGATAGAGATGTCGATGGGTAGTTTTGGTTCCATGAAAGAACAGCTATCTAAAGCAGCTCTTGCACTATTTGGATCTGGCTGGGTTTGGCTTGTGAAAGATGGGAAGGAATTAATGATTGCACCTATGAGCAATGCTGGCACACCTATCCGCGATGGACGCACTCCGATACTAGCTATCGACGTATGGGAACATTCTTACTACATTGATCATTACAACTCAAGAGCAGATTATCTGGTTGATTTTTGGGATCTTGTTGATTGGGAAGTAATAGAAAAACGTTTTAAATAGTCGTCGCTGAAAAAGTGCCTTAGGATTACTTTCCACGGAAACGGCACACATTTCACAGATTTTGAGCTATGACAATGCT
>JAVVZN010000244.1:0-3277 GCA_036650555.1 Rikenellaceae bacterium | reverse complement strand
CTATACCTGCTGCATAATTCAAATGCTCCATACCTTCTAGATCTTCTGGAGAGTAAACTCCTTTAATGTCGATCTGTTCAGCGGTATGCCAAGGTTTTGTAGTAGCGCAACTATCTTTTGAGTGGCAACAGTTTTTTGCTGCGCCATTTACTTCTATATCTGAAAAATTTGCTCTCATAGTTGTTTGCTTATTATATTCCAAGTTCTTTAACGTAGCCTTTTAATGTTTCGAGAACATTAGACTTCACGCTGATAAAGTTATTGATGCCTTTAGCTTGCAGCTCTGCTTTACATGCAGGCTCACCCGCAACGACAAATAGAGCTTTACCTTTCAACATTTCGGCAGCTTCAGGGGCTAGAGTTTGATATTCATCATCTGAAGAACAGATCACCACAATGTCGGCTTTAGCCTCAAGTGCAGCATCTACGCCCTCTTTAACCGATGAGAAACGGATGTTGTCGATAGCATCAATGCCAGCGCAACCGAAGAAATTCGATGCAAACTGAGCACGAGCACGACAAAATGCCAAGCTACCAACTGTAAGCATGAACGCTTTTACAGCTTTGCCATGATTATCAACATTCAAACGCAATTGTTCAAACGCCATAGATGCACGGTAAGGTTGAAGTTTACGATAAGGAGCTTCACCACTACATGATGATGATGAGCAGCAACATGCACCTTTTGTGACTGTGGCTTCAGTAACTGCCTTATCGGCTTTTTCGTTAAAGTTAGGATATTGGTTTGTTCCTAGAAGTATCTCGCGACGTGTTGCAATATTTATATCACGTTTTGCAGCAGCCTCTTCAACTTTTGTTTGGATGAAACCTTTTTTGAACGCCTCTACATATCCACCTTCAGCTTCAACAGCTTTGAACAAGCTCCAAGCAGCATCAGCAATAGATTGAGTAAGAGTTTCTACATAGTAAGAACCACCAGCAACATCGGTAACTTGATCGAAATGCGACTCATCTTTTAGAAGTAGTTGAGCATTACGAGCAATACGTGATGAGAACTCAGATGGTGCTTGGAAAGCAGTGTCGAAAGGAAGAACCTCTATTGACGACACACCTGCGATAGCAGCACTCATTGATTCTGTGGTGCCACGGAGCATATTTACATATGGGTCGTAGGCAGTGATATTGAATTTAGATGTGATTGCATGAACCTTCATTTTCGATGCGCAATCTTTTGTTGGGTTATATTTTTTAACGATATTAGCCCATAACATGCGTGCAGCACGGAATTTTGCTATCTCAATAAAGTAGTTTGAACCTATGGCCATATTAAATTTAATATTGTGCGCAGCTGCATCTATACTAACACCTGCATCCATAAGTTTCACTATGTAGTCATGACCAACGGCAAGCGCAAAAGCAAGCTCTTGAACGCTAGTAGCACCGCAACTATTGAACACCTGACCATTTACAGTGACAAAACGAATACGACCAAACTTTTTAGATCGCTCGATTAGCGATTTTGCATCGCTCATACAACATCCGTTATCGTTGCAAAGTTTACCTTTCAAAGAAAGTTTTTTAACGATTGGGTCGATATTAAACGAAACGGCAACCTCTTCTGAGGTAAGATTACTCTTTTCTATTTTGTCGATGAAAAGTTCTGCAATCTTATTAACTGCACAACCTTCAAAATTTAATTCAACCGCGCTGATAACGATACCATCTAAAAGGGTATCAAGATCGGCAGCCGAAAACTCTTTGTTTGAAATAGAGAAACAAAGCGATTCAACACCACGAGTAAGCACGTCCAAAGCAATTTTATTTGCCTCTAAAGGACATTCTACAACAATAGTTTGACGAACAAGCCATTTGTTGTCACATTTTGTTCCACGAACATAAGGAAATTGTCCGGGCTGTGCACCTAGATGGCGAACATTAGAAAGATCTTCCGCACGGTAATAAGGACGCACCGAAAAACCTTCAATAGTTTTCCATACAAGTTTCTTTTCGTAATCTGCACCCTTTAGGTCAGCGTTGATTACCGCTTCCCATTGAGGGGTGGTTACTTCTGGAAACTCAGCAAATAATTTTGCCATAATGTTATCATTTAAGTTAATATATTATTGTTAATTCAGCCGAAACGAACACGACAACCATATGGATCGTCATGGTATGAAGTGCAAATGTAGTGATTTCTATTTTATTTATTAACAAATTATCAACATTTTTGCTAATTTTGTATTATTGAGCCTGAATTGAGTTTAATTATGGGTCTCTGACAATAAAACAAATGATCAATGTATAAAAATTTAAGAGAATTTATCAATACGCTAGAGCGCGAAGGAGAATTAATACGTATTAAAGATGAGGTATCTACCGATCTTCAAATTGCACGTATCACCGATGAGCAATGCAAAAAAGAAGGAGGTGGCAAAGCGTTGCTTTTCGAGAATACGCAAACACCATTTGCAGTGGCAACAAATCTTATGGGATCCGACCGTAGAATTTCTCTCGCCTTAGGAACTGAAAATCTTGGCTCTTTAGGAGAGCGTATAATGACTCTTTTTGCCAAAGTTACTAAGCCTAAAAACTCTTTTTTAGATAAGCTACGTTTTCTCCCTGCCATAAACGATGTGTCGAAGTGGATGCCTCGTCGTGTCAAAGGATTTGGAGAGTGTCAGCAGATGATCATGTCAGGCGACGACGTTGATCTCTCTATCATCCCTATTTTGAAATGCGCTCCCCACGATGGCGGACCATTCATCACCCTGCCACTTGTAAATACCATCGACCCAAAAACAGGCATAAACAACTTAGGCATGTACAGAATGCAGATCATCGACGACAAAACAACAGCCATGCACTGGCATATTCATAAAACTGGGGAACGTCATTATGCAGCCTATAAAGCGTTGAACCAATTAATGCCCGTGTCGGTTTGCCTGGGAGGCGATCCTAGCTACACATACAGCGCCACAGCACCACTACCCGAAGGAATAGATGAATATATGCTTGCCGGATTCATACGTAGGAGAGGTGTTAAACTTGTGAAATGTATTACAAACGATATTTATGTGCCGAGTGATTGTGATTTTGTGATTGAGGGTTATGTTGATCCTAGTGAGGAGAAATTCTATGAGGGTCCGTTTGGCGATCACACCGGATTCTACTCATTAGAGGATTACTACCCAAAATTTCACGTCACCTGCATCACGCACCGCGGCGATGCCATATATCCTGCCACAATAGTTGGTGTGCCGCCTATGGAAGATGCCTATATTGCAAAAGCCACCGAATCAATATTTCTAGCCCCAAT
>JAVVZN010000243.1:0-3292 GCA_036650555.1 Rikenellaceae bacterium | reverse complement strand
AATATATGCAATAGCATATTAATATTATTGATTTTCATCAGCTCACAAGATTACTCTTTTGCTCAACATAAAGAATCTATAAAGATTAGTTGGGATAATAAGTTGCGTTTGCCAGAAATAGACGGATTGCCATCAATTGGCGTTGCGGGGGCATATTCAGCAGTAGTGGGAGAGTATTTGATTGTGGCAGGAGGTGCAAACTTTCCACATGCAAAGCCTTGGGATGGAGGAGAGAAAATATGGCATTCCACCATATATTATAAGAATATAAAGAAGCATAACAGCGAGTGGAAAATTTCAAAAGATGGACTCCCTAATCCATTGGGTTATGGGGTTTCGATAGAGCTACCAAACGGACTACTCTGCATTGGTGGTTGTGATGCAAACAGATGCTACAACGATACATTTCTTATTGAGATTATAAACGATGAGATACGCATATCTAACGACTTTCCGAAACTTCCTGTGGCATTAGCAAACGCAACGGGGGCGAAAGTTGGGGAGTGTATTTTTGTGGCAGGAGGCAACCAGACAATGCAAGACCAGATAGCCACATCACATTTTTTCATGCTTTCATTATCAGATATAAAAAGTGGATGGAAAGAGCTAGCCTCTTGGAATGCCGCCCCACGTGGCTATGCTGTGAGCGCAGCACAGAACAACGGAGCCGATGATTGTTTCTATCTGTTCAGCGGGCGCAACTATGCCCCTGGCAAAGAGATTGAGATACTAAATGATGGACACGTATATAATCCGCGGAAAGATGAGTGGCAGAAACTTGCAGGCAAATTTCCTGTCATGGCAGGTAGCGCATTACCAATAGATAGAGAGCATATATTGCTACTTGGAGGAACCGACACCATAATATCTGGATCAGATGCTCATCCAGGGTTTGGAAACAACATACTATTTTATAACACCCGTGCAGAAGAGATAATACCTTCAACCGCCAAATATCCATTAGCAGTAACAACATCGGTGGCTCATAAGAAAAATGTTTTTTACATGGGCAGTGGAGAGATAAAACCAGGCATACGTACACCTATAATCTTAAAAGGCAAGTATAGAATAAAATAATTATTATTGTCAGATAAAAAAATATAACTATGAAAAACCATCAACCTTTAAAAGGCTTAGTGGCAGCAGCGTTTACTCCTATGGATAAAAATGGAGATGTAAACCTATCTGTTATAGATAAATATGCCGACTACATAGCAAAAAATAATATGCAAGGAGTGTTTGTATGCGGCACAACAGGAGAGTCGTTGTCGCTTACAATATGCGAACGTAAACAGATATTAGAGAAATGGGTGAGTGCGGCCAGCCGACGATTTAAAGTTATAGCGCATGTGGGTTGCAACTCCGTTCGTGAGGCAATGGAGCTTGCCGCACATGCCGAAAAATGCGGTAGCGATGCGATAGCAGCAATGCCACCATGTTTTTTTAGACCTGCAAATGTAAAAAACTTGATTGCCTTTTTTACACCCATCGCATCATCAGCCCCCGATCTTCCATTCTACTACTATAATATACCATCAATGGCAGGTGTTGATCTATCGGTTGCTGAGTTTCTCAGCGAGGGAGCGAAAGCGATGCCTAACCTTGTAGGAACAAAATATACCCACAACAACTTGATGGAGATGCGCGACTGCATAACTCTCAATGGAGGTAAGTTTGAGGTGCTCCATGGCTACGACGAAACCATGGTTGCAGGATTAGCACTTGGAGCTGTGGCAGGAGTTGGCAGCACATACAACTACATACCAGATGTTTACCACGGCATAATGAATGCCATGAGTAGAGGCGACATAGAAAAAGCACGCGAACTCCAAACACGTTCAATAGAGGTTGTTAAGGTCATCATAAAACATGGGGGAGGATTAAGAGGTGGCAAAGCAATAATGAATCTTATAGGTATAGAATGTGGCAACTGTCGCACTCCTGTGGCACCAATGACAGAAGATGAATACAACTCTCTACGTAAGGAACTAGATGAAATAAAATTTACATTATAGCTGTCGGATAAAAATTTCAAACGTAGTGTATGATCACAAAATAGAACGTGTGCAACTATTCTTTACGCGACGTTCTGTAATTAAGAGGAGAAACGCCACAATGTTTCTTGAAAAATTTGCCGAATGATGATTGGTCTGAAAAATTTAGTTTGTCGGCTATTTGCTGTATTGGCATATCGGGATCTTGCAAATAGGTTTTTGCCTCTTTCAACACAGCTTCCGAAATCCAACCTGCTGCTGTTTTGCCACTAAATGTTTTTATGGTGCGCGACAAATGTTTGGCATCTACACACAATTTCTGAGCATAAAATTCTACGTTATGCTCTTTCTTACAATGTTCATCTAGTAGAAGAATAAACTTTCCAATGATCTTACTCTTATCATGTTTCACGTCGCTAGTCTGAAAGTTATTGCGTTGCGAGATGATATTCATTACCTCAATAATAAAAGAACGTACATCATTTTTTATTAGGTCGCGATGAAATGCGTGCCCCTCACGTTTAATATTTTTGATTGTTCTTAGAACCAATTCTTCCAGAAGATCTGATTCGGCAGAATTAAGCATCTCAATAGGATAGTTGTAGCGAGAAATAAAAGTTGAAACCGACAACTTTTTAATGCTACTCATTATCTCTCTAGTGAAATCCGACGACAATATGACATGATAACCTCTGCAATTTGCCGACATTCGCATATTACTGAAAGTATGCAGCTTGGCTATATCGAAAAGCACACTAGAATCAAAGTGATAGTTGTTGCTATTTATATTAATATCTATTTTTCCATCGAGAACAAGAATGATAGACAAAGCTTCAAGACGCAATACTATATCTTTGTGATTATCGGTAGGTTTTATATCTCTAAGATCAACAATAGCAACGTCGTGGTTGTATGCTAACCATGATGGGTTTCGTTCAACTATATCTTCAACACTTACATTGATTATATCCTTTTTGCTCATTCTTACAACAATTAACTGCTAAAGATATTAAGTTAGATCTGAATATCCAAATTAAGGAGCTGTTTTTAATTTATTAATACATTTGTTGCATTTACTATTTAAACGTTAAATACTGACAATATATTATTGTTGTCCGGTAAAAACTTCAAACGTAGTGTGTAATCATGTGATTTACTTTTATTTATAACATATTTTCAAACTATGTGGCATGGAAATTTTTACCTAAAACATCAATAATAGATTAATACTTTTTTGAGAAAAAAGTACGCACTTTCAGTGCTTCAAAAAACGAAAACCCTCTTAGAGGGTTTTCGGG
>JAVVZN010000242.1:0-3314 GCA_036650555.1 Rikenellaceae bacterium | reverse complement strand
TATACTTATTAAAATATCGCATTAATTTTTTACTTCTACTTACCTTGCAAAGATAGTAAATTTATAATAATTTTACACCTTAATTTTATAAGTGGTTATGATTATTTCTATTTCTCCTTCTTTGGTTGAAGGTAACATTTCTGCCCCTGCATCAAAAAGTTATGCACAACGCGCAATAGCTATTGCCATGCTTGCTGGTGGTTATAGCACTATTAGCAATATTGATAGTGGAGGCGACGTTGATGCAGTGTTAGATATTGCCAACTCCATGTGTGGTGGGGTGAAACTAATAGATAAGAAAGCCACTATCGCTGGTGGAAATTTTGATCCATCGCAAAGAGAAATTTTCATAGGTGAATCGGGTTTAGCCACAAGGCTTTTCACACCAATAGCATCGCTACTGAGCTACCCTATCACCATCAAAGGTCATGGATCTATTCTCACTCGTCCCATTGATATGATGCAACAACCGTTGGAAGACCTAGGTGTGAGATTTGAAAGTAACAATGGTTTTCTGCCTCTTGAGGTCTACGGAGCCATGCGTGGCGGCGACATTGAGGTTGATGGTTCGCTCAGCTCTCAATTTATCTCAGGGCTACTCATCTCTCTTCCTCTTGTAGAAGACGACTCAGTGATAAGAGTTAAAGATCTAAAAAGCAAACCTTATATTGCAATGACAATAGCAATGATGAAACTTGCTGGCGTTGAGATTGTAAATGAAGACTATAAAACATTCAAAATAAAAGGCAAACAACTATATAAACCACTAAAATATAATGTTGAAGGTGATTGGAGCGGAGCATCGTGTCTACTAGTTGCAGGAGCTGTGGCAGGAGAAGTCACCATAAACAATCTATCACCGAAAACCGACCAAGCCGACGTTGCCATTCTACAAGCACTAGACTATGCAGGAGCCAACATGTCGATAGGCTTCGATAGTGTGACAGTCAGAGGTGGTGATCTTCAAGGATTTAGTTTTGATGCCACTGACTGCCCAGACCTCTTCCCTGCCTTAGCAGTGCTGGCTGCAAATTGCAATGGCACATCCACAATCCTAGGCACATCACGCCTCACTCACAAAGAGAGCGATAGAGCCCAAACCATAAAATCGCTGTTTGCGTCATTTGGCATTGAGATAGATCTATCATACAACGATGCAATGGTGATTAAGGGAGGCACGATAAAAGGAGGTGTCACAGTTGATAGCTTCAACGATCATCGCATAGCAATGGCAGCAGGGGTAGCAGCTCTAACCGCCTCTGCACCAATATCAATAGAGCGTGCCGAGGCAGTAAACAAATCATACCCAAAATTCTGGGACGATCTCACAAAACTAAGAAAATAGTATTGATGACTTACACACTAGTCTATAAATATGCTATAAATAAAAGCAAATCATATTATTACACACTACGTTTGAAATTTTATCGGACAACAATAATAAAATTACTACCTTTGTGGATTGAATATTCTGGTATCTAACTACTAAACACATATAATTATGTCTTTTAAAATCTTAACAGCCGATGAGGCTGCGCAACTAATTAACCACGACGACAACATTGGTCTAAGTGGATTCACTGCTGCTGGAAGTCCTAAGGCAGTCACTAAAGCTCTAGCAGATCGTGCTGATGCAGAACACAAAGCAGGACGACCATTCAAAGTTGGTATCTTCACCGGTGCATCAACAAACGACTACACCGATGGTGCTCTATCACGTGCAAATGCCGTAAAATTCCGCACCCCATATCAATCAACAGGCGATATGCGTAAGTCGATCAACAATCACGACACTCAGTATTTCGATATGCACCTTTCATGCCTTGCACAAGAGCTTCGTTATGGTTTTCTTGGCAAAGTGAATGTTGCTATCATGGAGGTTTCAGACATCACCGATGATGGTGAGATCACACTAACAACAGGCGTTGGCATCTCTCCAACAATTGCAAAACTTGCCGACAAAATCATAATCGAACGCAACAGTTTCGGTCCAAAAGCAATAAAAGGCATACACGACATTTACCAACCACTAGATCCACCATGCCGTCGTGAGATTCCAATCTACACTCCATCCGACCGCATTGGAACAACAACACTTAAAGTTGATCCAAAAAAGGTAATGGGTATTGTTGAAACAAATGTATCTGATGGCGTGAAAGTGTTCTCTCCTATCGACGATGTGACTCGTAAGATTGGTGAAAACGTATCGGAATTTCTCTCTGCTGAGATGAAAGCTGGCAGAATACCTGCATCATTCCTTCCTATTCAATCTGGCGTGGGCAATATTGCAAATGCTGTATTAGGATGTCTTGGTAAAAACCCCGACATACCTGCATTTGAGATGTACACTGAGGTGATTCAAGATGCAGTGATAGGGCTTATGAAAGAGGGACGTTGTAAATTTGCAAGTGGATGTTCACTTACAGTAAGTAATGATGTGATGAAAGAGGTCTATGCCGACCTTGATTTCTTCAAGAAAAAAATAGTGTTACGTCCAAGCGAAATATCAAACAACCCCGAACTAGTGCGCCGTTTGGCACTTATCACCATCAACACTGCATTAGAGGCCGACATCTACGGCAACGTAAACAGCACTCATGTGGTTGGAAGAAAGATGATGAATGGCATCGGTGGCTCAGGCGACTTTGCCCGCAACTCCTACCTCTCTATCTTCACATGTCCATCGGTAGCAAAAGAGGGTATGATTAGCGCTATCGTCCCTATGGTATCGCACCTTGACCACAGCGAACACTCAGTCAATGTCATAATCACCGAGCAAGGCGTTGCCGACCTACGTGGCAAATCACCAATGCAAAAAGCCGAGGTAATCATAGAAAATTGTGTCCACCCATCATACAAAGAGCTGCTCAGAGAATACACCGCATTAGCAAATGCTGGTCACACTCCGCACAACCTCAATGCTGCATTCGGTTTCCACAACGAGTTTAACGAGTCGGGCGATATGCACAAAACAGATTGGTCGAAATATAAAAAATAAAAACGCACGTTCAGTGTTTCAAAATCACGCCTTACCTTTAGGCTGAACCATATGAACCGCCGTAGCAGCTCCCGAAAACCCTCTTCTTAGAGGGTTTTCGTTTTTTGAAAAGCAGTTCTGAGACTGCCATCTTCAATGATTATAGTTCCACACTCAACATATCCATTCTGTTTAAAGATATTCTGCATAATAATATTATCTTTATGCGTATCAACCCGAATATTCTCGCATTGCTCAAAACACCATTGCAAACAGAAATTAGCTACGCCACCAACTTTGCTCAACTTAGCCAACCGATGCACCACCCCATAAGGAT
>JAVVZN010000241.1:0-3320 GCA_036650555.1 Rikenellaceae bacterium | reverse complement strand
CCACTACTATCTCGGCAAATCATCGAAAAAATAGCCTCAAAAATAGCAGTAATAAAATTTTGAAAACAAATCAAAACCGCTTCTAAATAGTTTCTAAAAAATTGACTATTATTTTGTTTAGTTTTTCGTGTTCAACCAAAAAACCATCATGTCCAAATTCCGATTCAAGAATATGTAAAGTTGAATTTTTTATATATTTATGAAATTCCAAATGCGAAGATATGGGGTAGAGTATGTCGGATGAAATTGCCACTAACGCCACTTTTGCCTTTACCTTCTCAAGTGCTTTTTCCATTGATATTCTGCCTCTCGATATGTTGTGAGAGTCGATCATCTCGGTTAGTCGATGGTAGGAGTAGGCGTTGAAACGGTCGGTCAGTTTTTTGCCTTGATAACGTTGGTAGCTCGATGCACGAAAGTCGGATATTTTGTAGTTGTCGTCTTCGGATTCACTCTGTGTGTTGTTGTAGCCCGAACGGCAGCGGTAACTTAGTAGTGCTATTGAACGCGCCGTTGCCATGCCTTTAGCTCCTGCATCGGGCGATAGAGCGCCATAGGTTTGGTCGCTCTCTATTGCCATGCGTTGCGACTCGTTGAAAGCCACCACCCATGCCTCTGCCTTTGGTGCTGAGGCTATGATAACGGCTTTCTCAGCAAATAAAGGATCCATGATAAGCCATTCCGACACTTGAAAACCGCCTATTGAGCTGCCAATTAGCATTTTTACATGTTTTATCTGTAAGTATTCGGCAAGCAGCCGATGAACTTTTATTGCATCACGCACTGTAATGCGAGGGAAAGAGCCATAGTAAGGAATGCCTGTTGCCGGATTTAAAGATAAGGGACCGGTGGTTCCGTAGTGTGACCCTAAGATGTTTGCACAGACAATAAAATATTTGTTAGGATCTAAAAACCTTCCGCTCTCCACAGTGCCTGGCCACCACGAGCTGACATCGGAGTTTGCCGTAAGTGCATGGCATACCCAGATTATGTTGTCGGCTTTTGGTGATAGCTTCCCGAATGTGTGGTAGGTGATGTTTAATTCGGGTAGCACTTTGCCGCTCTCTAATTCAAAACGATTGCTATATTTAAAATTATGTTGTCCCACTTTTGCTCGTTTTATCTATTACAGTAATTGCTTGAAGCTACTTTCAAAATCGTTGATTATGTCGTCGATATGCTCTATTCCGGCCGATATTCTAAGCATTGTTGGGAGCACGCCTGAGGCAATTTGCGCCTCAGCTGAGAGTTGGCTGTGTGTTGTGGCTGAGGGTTGTATGATAAGAGTTTTTGTGTCGCCCACATTGGCAAGATGCGACACTAGATGCAAGTTATCAACAAACTTCTCGGTGTCGGATTTTGATCCTTTTAGCACCACTGAAAGCACACATCCGTAGCCATGTTGTAGATATTTCGATCCATTTTTGTGGTTCTCGTCTGACTCTAAGCCTGGATAAAACACCTTCTCAACTTTTGGATGCGACTCAAAATAGTGTGCAAGTGCAAGTGCATTTTGTGCCTCACGTTCCACTCTCAACGATAATGTTTCAAGACCTATGATCATTTGAAAAGAGTTGAAAGGAGAGATGGCAGGACCTAAATCGCGCAACCCTTCGGTGCGGCATTTTATTATGTAGGATAGTTGTCCGAAAGATTCAAAAAAGTTCAAACCGTGGTAGCCTTCAGATGGCTCTGAGAGCTGAGGAAACTTGCCGTTGCCCCAGTTGTAGTTGCCGCCTTCTACTATCACACCACCCATAGATGTGCCGTGGCCTCCAATCCATTTCGTTGCCGATTCAACCACTACCGATGCACCATATTTTATTGGAGCACAAAGATAACCACACGCACCAAAGGTGTTGTCTACAATTAGTGGAAGATCATATTTTCTTGCTAGTGCCGAGATCAGCTCAAAATCAGGGATAGAGAACGAGGGGTTTCCTATTGTTTCTACATATATTGCTTTTGTCTTCTCGTTGATTTGTTTTTCAAGATCGGCAGCTTTGTCGGATGCGGCTATACGACACTCTATTCCCCAATTTTTAAATGTCACTGTGAATTGGTTGTAGCTTCCTCCGTAGAGATATGGTGACGACACAAAGTTGTCGCCTTGGTTTAGGAGAGCTGTAAGAGCCACCAGTTGTGCTGAGTGACCAGAGGCTGTGGCAAGAGCTGCTAATCCGCCTTCTAGGGCAGCTACACGATTTTCAAAAACATCGGTGGTTGGGTTTTGAAGGCGTGTGTAGATGTTGCCAAACTCTTTAAGTGCAAATAAGTTTGCTCCGTGTTCGGCATTTTTAAATAAGTATGATGTGGTTTGATATAATGGCACTGCACGAGAAAGTGTGGTTGGGTCTACTGTTTGACCTGCATGTTGTTGTAATGTTTCAAAGCGATAATTATTCGACATAATATGATAGTATTATTTTACAACATTTTGAGTTGTAAAAGTTTCTTAAATAATAATAGTAATGAGAATTTATGCTGTGTGGGCTGCTCCGACTTCAGAGCATTATCCCACAAAAAAGGAAGGATGTGCTTAGCAGCACATTCGCATTGAGAAACTAATAGTATGTGTAGATAATATATTTTCCATAGCGATACAAAGTTACAGTTAATTTTTAACTTTGCAAATAATTTGTTGTTTTTATCATCTTTTATGGTTTGTTTTATCGTTTATCCTCGCAAATCTCAATTTAATCATGCTTTCGACTGGATGCGTGAGGTGGCTCACAAATATGATGTTGAACTTGTGTTACGCTTCGACGACCAGATTTTCTTAGAAAATTCATTGCCCGATATGGTGTTTATGAGAGGTTATAATTTCGATCTCTCTCGATGGTTTGAAACTCGCGGAGTGAGGGTTGTTAATAGCAGTGATTCTATGGCACTTGCTCTCAATAAATATTTGTCGCATTTGGCATTTATAAAATTTGGGTTGCCTGTGTCATCTACCTATAAAGTGCAATTAGGAATTGATTATAGCACTGCTGTGTCTATGATAGGTGATAGTAGGTTCATAATAAAAGGAATCTACGGTCAGAAGGGTGAGCAGGTTTGGCTTGTTGATGATGAGAATAGCTATGCTGCGGCAACAAACCAATGTGATAAGGAGTTTCTTATTCAGAAGTTCATAGAAGAGAGCTACGGACGAGATATTCGTGTGTGGGTGGTTGGCAATAAGGCTGTTGGTGCTGTTTTGCGCGAAAACAAAACCTCTTTTAAATCAAATATAAGCGCAGGAGGTACTGCACGCAAATTTGATCTAACACCAGAGATAAGCTGCCTAGCAGTAGAAGCCACTAATGCCGTTGGACTTG
>JAVVZN010000240.1:0-3352 GCA_036650555.1 Rikenellaceae bacterium | reverse complement strand
TATAGTTGGATTCCAATATTTGCCCCTCTTGCAGGTGCACTCACAGCAGCCATAATGTTTATAGCCATTAGTAAATAATGGTAGACTGCTTATGGGTTTTCCAGCGACGACTTGCTATTGTTTGTTCATCACACTATTTTGAATATTTATGCTTTCAACATGAATAGCATCAAGGACTTTGGTAACCAGCTCGGTTGAAAGGTTGTGTTTTACAGCTTGATTCGACATCTTATCTATGATCTCACTCCAACGACCTGTTTGCAAAATTGCAACATTATTTTCCTTTTTTATCTCACCTATTTTTGATGCCACCGACATACGTTTTGATATAACCTCTAGTAGCTCTGAGTCTAAACCATCTATCTCACCACGCAATATTTCAAGAGCTTGCAAATATTCAGGACTATTGTCGTTTTGTTTTCGCCAGATTATAGATTTCACTAGTAGAGCCAGATTATCGGGGGTGAGCTGCTGTGCGGCATCACTCCACGCCTCAGACGGACATATATGACTTTCAATTATAAGCCCATCGAAATTCATATCGGCACTTTTTTGAGAAATCTCACGTAGAAATTCACGATTTCCACAGATATGTGAAGGATCGCAAAGCATAGGCATGTCACCCATTCTCCTACGCATCTCGATTGCTATATGCCATTGTGGATTATTGCGATATTGCGAGCTGCCATACACTGAAAAGCCACGATGAATGAGTCCTATGTCTTTCACACCTACTGCCTCAATACGTTGCACTGCACCTTGCCAAAGATCAACATCGGGGTGCATAGGATTTTTAATAAGCACTGGGACATCAACTCCACGCAAAGCATCAGCAATATCTTGAACGCTGAAAGGATTAACGGTGGAACGAGCACCTATCCATAATATATCAACGCCATATTTTAACGCAAGTTCAACATGCTTGCCTGTGGCAACTTCTGTGGCTATCGGAAGGTTTACTTCACGTTTCACATCAGCATACCATTTAAGACCCTCTTCGCCATTACCTTCAAAGGTTCCGGGACGAGTACGAGGCTTCCAAATACCTGCTCTTAAAACATCAACAACACCTGTCTTGGCCAGTGCGCTGCATGTTGTCATCAATTGTTCAGGTGTCTCTGCGCTGCATGGACCTGAGATTATCATCGGTTTTTTTGCTCTTAAACTTATCATTATTCCTATTTATTAAATTTTAATTTTATCTGCTTAACACTTTTTTTATCGTATTTGCTTTCGCAATCGCATCATTAATTCCTTTTGCATCGTCTTGTTCAATCATACGACGCAAGATCTGAAGCTGATGAATATGCTCACGTAACACATCAAGCACATTGTATTTATTTTGCAAAAATATAGGCGTCCACATCGACGGCGAACTCTTTGCAAGACGCACTGTACTTTCAAAACCAGCACCCGAAAGATCAAATATACGATCTTCTTCTCGCTCTTTCTCAAGCACTGTAAGAGCTAAGGCGTAGGATGTTATATGCGATATATGGCTCACATAAGCGGCATGTAGATCATGCTGCTCCGGGTCCATATAGCTGATTCGCATTCCAATAGTGCTATATATGTTTTCAACCACCTTCACCGCATCGCTATCTGAGTTTGAAGAGTCGCATATCACAAGTGCACGCCCTTTGAACGCTCCTTGAACAGCTGCCTCAGGTCCGCTACACTCCGTACCCCACATTGGATGAGTGGCAACAAAACGACTTCTGTTTTTATGAGCCGAGATCATCTCACATAACTCAGCTTTAGTGGATCCCATATCCATTATTATTTGATGAGGGTGAACTTTGTTGAGTAGTTTGATTGCCACCGAGGGGATCACATTTACAGGAATGGTTATTACCATCAAATCAATATCTTCTCTTTTTGCAATAGCGTCGAAATCTATCACCTCATCAACTAGTTTCATCTCGAATGCACGCTCTGCATTAACACGATTTTGATCTATCCCTATTATGTGTGTTGCCAGTTTATGCTCTTTTAACGATAGAGCGAATGAACCACCCATCAAACCAACTCCAATAATTGCTACTGTCATAATCTTCTAAATAAATTTACCTTTTCTATATATTCCACATATACACAACTCCTCTGTCACTTTTCGTGCACGATCAAGGGCTGCCAAAAATTCTTCCAGATGATCAAACTCCATATCGGTATGAAAAAGATATTTAAACGGATCGGTTGGAATAGGATTTGATTGCAGTTTTGTCATGTTTACATTAAGATTTTCAAAACATCGAAGCACGGATGCTAAAGATCCACGTTCGTTTGCCACTTTAAAATATAACGATGCTTTATTTGTGTCAAAGACCGGCATGGCCTTATCTTCGCGTTCGATAAGCAGAAAACGAGTGAAATTATTCTCAACTGTATGAATATCGGCAGCGAGAATCTCTAATCCATAGATCTTAGATGCCAACTCACCTGCAATAGCACCATGATGAATATCGCCTATACGAGCCACCTCTTGTGCACTAAATGCTGTGTCGCGACTCTCCACCAAACGAACATCGCTCAGCGTGTCAAGATAATCCATACATTGCAGTAGAGCCATAGGATGCGATTGAATCTCACGTATATCTTCTATCTTTGCCCCTTTCACTGCCAGAAGATGCTGCCGAATGTGCATATGCAACTCACCTGTGATCTTCAATGAACAATTTTGAAGTAACGCATAGTTGGGAAGTATGCTCCCAGCAATAGAATTTTCAATAGCCATAACTCCTTTGTCTGCATCGCCAACCTCAATAGAATGCACCAATTGTCTAAAACTGACACACCCTTTTATCTCAATATCATCGCCCAGCAGGGCGTAAGCCGCTTGCTGATGAAAACACCCCTCAAACCCTTGAATGGCCACTTTTATTCTATTCTCCATATCTATATTTTTATAAAAAGCCCCCTTCGATTGAAGGGGGCTTTCCATTTTATATTAAATTAAATTTAATCTACAATGCACACGAAAAGCCCCTTCCCTTTTGATAAAAGAAGTAAAAGAAGAAACTAAAATATGATGTATAATTTTTCATCGTGTGGTTTTTAATAATGCAAAGATATGTAAAATTAATTTTAATAAGCAAGAAAAAAGAATTAATTTTATAATTGTAAATAATTATTGATCAATTTTCCCAGATCTATTACTTTAATTTCATCATTTTCATAAAGAACACAGCTACGGTTGCAAATATAACTATCATAAATGTACTGAGCACGAAAACATTGAGATTTGCATCGTTTCCCATTGCAATATAAACAGATATATTGTTGATATATGCAAACATAAGAATAACTAAGAATTTTAAATACAACAACATCCCAGTTGCTAACGCACTAAGTG
>JAVVZN010000239.1:0-3354 GCA_036650555.1 Rikenellaceae bacterium | reverse complement strand
GTCGATATGTATAAGTGACAGAGGAGTTTCGCGTAGGCAAATTATGAGTTTGTGACGCTCTTTGAGCATTACATCGGCTATGCGTGTGAGAAGATTATTTGATGCACCAGTGGCAACTCTTGATAGGGTTGATGCAGATGCTGGCACAATCACCATGGCATCTGTTTTTGAAGATCCGCTGGCAAGAGACCAAAACATATTGTCAGAATCATAAACCGCAACACCTGTTTCTATGATCTTATCATATTCACCCTCGTAACGCGCCACAGCAACTCCATAAGTTGAAAAAACAACACTAATTTCGCACGTATCATTCACAGATAAACGCTCAACTAATCTACGAGCATATATTGTGCCCGACGCTCCTGTTATTCCAACAACAATTTTCATGTTAAAGTTCTATTTTTTCAAATGTAAAACCCATATCGCTCAATTTTTTGAGAGCTATTGGCAAAACACGGTGTAGATTATGAAATGCCTTAGCTGAGTCATGAAACACAACAATTGATCCATTTCTACTATTATTTACAACATTTTCTAGACAATGTTTTGCTGAACAATACCGACTGTAATCGCGACTTAAAACATCCCACATGATAATATGATAACGCTCGCTTAATCTTCTAGCTTGACGAGGTTTCACACGTCCATAAGGCGGACGCACAAGATTTGATTTTATAAGTGTGTCGGCAAGGTCTATATCTTCTATGTAACGACCTGTTGGCATCTCCCATCCTTTTTGATGACTGTATGAATGGTTCCCAACTGCATGACCAGCATCTAATATCATCTGAAAAATTTCTGGATGTTGCTCAACATTTTTTGCAAGACAGAAGAATGTTGCCTTTGCACCAGAGGCAGCCAAACAATCTAGTACCCACGGTGTAATGGCAGGAGTAGGACCATCATCGAAAGTAAGATATATCTTTTTACCATCGGTCTTATCGGAGAAATTCCAAATAAGATCTGGAAAAATACGCTTAATAAACTTTGGAGGAGTGAACCGCATTAATTTACTTGTTTTATTTTAAAAAAATCAATACATTTGCATCAATAGGAAATTTTGCTCTTTTTGGTGCATTATATATGCCAATAGAAAATAGCACAAAAATTGCTTAAGTATTAAAGCTGCTACAAATAACTGTTCTAAATAAACGACACAAAAATAGTATAAATTTTTATCATTGGTTATGAAAAATTATTTTTTCGCATTATTTCTACTTATCGGTCTAAGCTCATGCAAGACAAAAGGTAATTATATCCCCGACTCTAAAGGTAATCCTTATGAGATTTTAATGGTGGCAGAGAATCAAATGCAAAAGTCGGCACCATGCGATACTCTACGTGAAATATTGAGTGAAGATGTTGATATGATCAACCAATCTGAGCCAATATACGACATCATCACAACCACACCCGACAATCTGAAAAATATATTAGAACTTCATCGAAATATAATAATACTGGAGGTATCAGAAAAATTTGATTCTGCATCTATAAAAGTTGAATACAACAAATTTTCTGCTCCTCAAATGATAGTTTACATGCAGGCAAAGACTGACAGCTCTCTTGCATCGTACATTGCTAAGAATGGCCAAAATATTGTCACCCTTTTCAATAAAGAAGAACAGAAACGCATGGTTGCTAGAATGACAAAGAGAAACAATCCTCCAATCATCGACACAATAAAATCAATGTTTGGTATCGACATACAAATACCAACAGGCTACACCATACGTAAACGAGCCGATAATTTTCTTTGGATCTCATACGAAACACCGGCAACAAGCCAAGGCATATTTATCTACACCTACTTCTACGACTCAACTGAAACATTCACACAAAAGTATGCAATAGATGTGCGCAACTCGTTTGCCTCAATGATTCCAGGGGCAAGAGATAGCTCTTACATGACAACCTCTACCGTTTTTCCTCCCACAATAAACACAACAGTGATCAATGGTCGCCAATGGGTGGAACAACATGGATTTTGGGATGTAAAAGGTGATTACATGGGAGGTCCATTTGTCAGTTTCTCGGCAGTAGACAAAAAAAACAATCGTGTGATTGTAATAGACGAATACCTATACTCACCTAGAACAAACAAAAAAACAAGAAATCTTCTCCGACAACTTGAGAATATAGTCTACTCAGTTAAGATTCCATAGTTTTGTTGCTTGGTTAAAAATCATACCTTTTCTCAAGGAAAACCTTAGGAGCTGCACGGTAGCTCCCAAAAACACTCTAAGACGCTGTCTTAAGAGTGTTTTTATTTTTTGAAGCACTGAAAGTGTGTACTTTTCTCTAATAGCACCACTGCCCACGCCTCAACGCCCTCCTCTCTACCTACAAAACCTAACTTCTCACGAGTGGTGGCTTTGATTGATATTTCGGATGCGGTGATATTCATTATCTTAGACAACACTTCGCGCATCTCATCGCTGTAACGCCCTATCTTAGGTCTTTCAAGAGCGAGAGTGGTGTCGAGATTCACTATTTTATAACCTCGCGCTGAGATAAGCTCCATAGTACGCGATAACAATATTTTGCTATCTATATTTTTAAACTCATCGGAGGTGTCGGGAAAATGCTTTCCAATATCGCCAAGGGCAAGAGCACCCAACAAGGCATCACAAATGGCATGTATCAACACATCGCCATCTGAGTGAGCCACCGCGCCCTTTGTGTGTTCTATCTTCACGCCACCAATCCATAACGGCAACGCGTCGGCAAGAGCGTGAACGTCATAACCATGTCCTATTCTATACATAATCTACAAAGATAAAAAGCCGTCTTAATGTTTTTAAGACGGCTTTCATTATTTAAAAACTGAAGTAATTGTAAATAATTATTGATGTATTTTGCTGTATCTATTTTGCCGTAAAATTTTTACTTGTAAACCGAGATTTTTAAGTGGAAAATATGCGGTGAAAGAGATCGGGCAAAATGTAACAATAATTTTATCTACTACTTAACAGTGTTCATGTGGCAAATAAGTTCAACAACTTTGTTTGAATAACCCCACTCATTATCATACCATGACACAAGTTTCACGAAGTTACCATTAAGAGCAATACCTGCTTTAGCATCGAAGATAGAAGTACGAGCATCACCGATAAAGTCTGAAGAAACAACTTCGTCTTCAGTGTAACCTAGGATACCTTTAAGTTCTTTTTCTGATGCAGCTTTAAGAGCAACTTTGATCTCATCGTAAGATGCAGCTTTTTCCAAACGGCAAGTTAAATCTACAACCGATACGTCTAGTGTTGGAACACGGAAAGCCATACCTGTAAGTTTACCTTTAAGTTCTGGGATAACAACACCTACTGCTTTAGCAGCACCTGTTGAAGATGG
>JAVVZN010000238.1:0-3355 GCA_036650555.1 Rikenellaceae bacterium | reverse complement strand
GTCAAGGAGAAATAGGCGTGGCGTGTGCAATGGCGTCGGCAGCATCATGTCAGTTGTTTGGAGGAACACCTTCACAAATAGAATATGCGGCTGAAATGGGGTTGGAACATCACCTAGGTTTAACTTGCGATCCTGTTTGTGGCTTAGTTCAAATACCTTGTATCGAGCGTAATGCTTATGCAGCGGCGCGTGCATTCGATGCAAATATTTTTGCAACATACTCAGATGGTCAGCACCGCGTAAGCTTTGATAAAGTGGTGAAAGTCATGAAACAAACCGGGCACGACATCCCGTCACTCTATAAAGAAACTTCAGAGGGAGGATTGGCATTAGAGATAAATAGACACAAATAAACAGAAACAGTTTCCAATATAATATAGATATAAAAGTTTAAAAATTCCGTTATGAAAAAAGTCCTACTATTTATTGTATGCGCAGTTATGTCATTATCTGCATCGGCACAATATGGTGAGTTCTATTATGGAGCTAAACTTGGAGTTAATGTTGCGAACATGGCTAAAACTGACGAAGGTTCGCCAGTGGTGCGTTTGAATGTTGGTCTAACAACTGATTACCGTTTTTCTTACCGTTTTGCATTGGGTGCAGAGTTGTTTTACAGCGGCACAGGAACTAGCGGTTGGGAGGCTATGGTTGTTGATAAAAAACCGATAACAGATGTGGTGCATTATAATCTTAACTACATAAATATTCCGATCGTTGCAAAAGTATATCTATTTGAAGGCTTGAATGTAGAGGCAGGTGCACAAGTTGGTTTCATGGTTTCGGCAGCTCGAAATTATCGTGGCAGCAAATCAGATCTTGATAAGAGCGCGCTAAATATTGTTGAGTTCTCCGTTCCACTTGGGCTTATGTATGATTTTGATAATGGTTTGACCGTTGGTGCACGCATGCAAGTTGGTGTCACCGAAGTGTTTGAAAATGATAAAAACAATATATTGAGTCTTGCGGTTGGTTACAAATTCTAAAATTCACTTAAACTTAACTATATGGGTACAAACACTATTTCACGCCGCTCCTTCTTAGAAAAAGGAGCAGCAATTACAGCAGCTGTTGCCTTGCCTTCGATACTTACGCAGGTAAATGCTAACGCTGTTGTAAAACCTAGAAAAATACCTGCAGGCGAAAAGGTAAACGTCGCATGTATTGGAATAGGTAATCGTGGCAACGATGTCATTAAAGAAATTGCAAAAACTGGGATGGCAAATATCGTTGTGCTTTGCGATGTTGATATGGGAGCTCCTCACACTCAGGAGATTGCTAATATGTTTCCGAAAGCAGAGCGTTTTGTTGATTTTAGAAAGATGTTCGATAAAGCATCTTCAAAATTTGATGCTGTTGTGATTTGTCTTCCGGATCATGCACACTTTGCTGCAACTATCCTTGCAATGAGTTTAGGAAAACATGTTTATGTTGAAAAACCACTAGCTCGCACATTCAATGAATGTCAGCTGCTTATCAATGCTGAAAAACGCTATGGCGTTGTCACTCAAATGGGTAACCAAGGTCACTCAGAGGCAAACTACTTCCAGTTCAAAGCATGGAAAGATGCAGGCATAATCAAAGATGTGACTGCTATCACTGCACACATGAACAGTGCTCGTCGTTGGCATGAATGGGATCCTAAGATCACAAATTTCCGTCCAGCACAGCCAATTCCTTCAACACTAGATTGGGACACATGGATCATGACTGGCGTATATCACGACTACAACGAAGATTACGTACAAGGACAATGGCGTTGTTGGTATGATTACGGATTGGGAGCGCTAGGCGACTGGGGTGCGCATATCATCGACACAGCACATCAATTCTTAGAGTTAGGCTTGCCATTTGAGGTTAATCCTTTGCGAGTAGATCAGCATAACCCATATTTCTATCCAATGGCATCAACCATCAATTTCAAATTTGCAGCACGTAAAGATATGCCTGCTGTTGATCTAACATGGTATGATGGAGTAAACAATCTTCCTTCTGTTCCTGAAGGTTACGGAGTTTCGGCACTCGATCCAAACATTCCACCATCAAACTTTGGAACTGTTCAACCTGCAAAACTAAATCCAGGTAAAATTATTTATAGTAAAGAGCTTACATTCAAAGGTGGTTCTCATGGTTCAACATTGCAGATCATACCTAAAGAGAAGGCTAAAGAAATGGCATCAAAGCTTCCTGAGGTTCCTAAATCACCATCAAACCACTTCGCAAACTTCTTGCTTGCTTGTAAAGGTGAAGAAAAAACACGTTCTCCTTTCAGTGTGTCTGGTCCATTAAGTCAAGTACTTAGCTTAGGTGTAGTGGCGCAACAATTGGGTTCTAAGATCGAATTTAATGCTGAACGAAACCAAATCACAAACAGTACTCTAGGTAATCTGCTACTAACAGGTACACCTCCAAGAAAAGGCTGGGAAGAATTTTATAAATTATAATGATGAAAAATAGAGTATTAATATTATTAACAGCTGTAATCTTTTTTTCTTTAGCAACTACGCAATCGTATGCGCAAAAGATTGGGATGGCAGGTTACACATTTGTAAACTTCGATCTGAACAAAACGCTTGAAACAGTCAATAGATTGGGAGTGAAATATTTATGTGTTAAAGATTTTCATCTTCCGCTTACTTGCACTAAAGATGATGTGGTTAAGTTCAGAGAGTTGTTGAAATCATACGACATCATTCCTTATGCCGTTGGTCCAATCTATATGCGTAGTGCTGCCGAGATAGACAACGCATTTGCCTATGCACAGCGTTTGGGTGTAGGTCTTATTGTTGGTGTCCCAAACTACGACCTGCTTCCTTATGTAGATAAAAAGGTGAGAGAAACAGGACTTCATTATGCAATTCACATGCACGGACCAGATCAAAATTTGTATCCTAATGCCACTGATGTTTGGGATCATGTGAAAGATTTGGATCAAAGAATAGGCATGTGTCTTGATATTGGTCATGATCTTCGTGATGGACAAGATCCTGTTGCCGATCTAAAACGTTACCACTCTAGAGTATTCGACTTACATCTAAAAGATGTTACCGCTCCCACAAAAGAGGGTAGAGGCATCGAAGTAGGAAGAGGCAAAATTGATTTTCCTGCACTTGTAAAGATGTTAAGAAAAGTAAAATACGATGGCGTTTGTAGTCTTGAATATGAAAAAGATATGAAAGATCCATTCTTAGGAATAGCCGAGTCAATCGGATTTTTCAAAGGAGTGATTAGAGCTACAAAATAACAGCTTCTAAAATTTAAAAACCGCTGCAAATATAAATTTGTAGCGGTTTTTTTTTAAGCATTGAAAGTACGTTGCGATAAGTTGAAAAGTGTAACACAACTCACGACCAGC
>JAVVZN010000237.1:1138-3359 GCA_036650555.1 Rikenellaceae bacterium | reverse complement strand
TTGCAGGTCTTGTAAAAGGTGCGTCGAAAGGCGAGGGGCTGGGCAATAAATTTCTTGCTAACATTCGTGAAACCGATGCTATCATACACGTGCTAAGATGCTTTGAAGATGAAAACATAACTCATGTTGATGGCACTATAAACCCTGTACGTGACAAAGAGATAATCGACACCGAGCTTCAACTCAAAGATCTAGAAACAGTTGAGAGTCGCATGTCTAAAGTTGCAAAGCAAGCACAAACAGGAAACGACAAAGCTGCAAAACGCACATTTGATATTCTAACTAAATATAAAGAGGTGCTTGTTCAAGGACGATCTGCACGCACTGTTGAGCTTTCGGTTGAAGACAAAAAATTTGTTGTTGATCTATGTTTACTTACCGATAAACCAGTGTTGTATCTGTGTAATGTAGATGAGCAAAGTGCCAAAGATGGCAATAAATTTGTTGAGATGGTTCGTGAGGCTACCAAAGACGAAAATGCTGAGATACTAGTTGTTGCGGCAGCCATTGAGTCGGAAATATCAGAGCTTGAGAGCTACGACGAACGGCTGATGTTCCTAGAAGAGATAGGACTAACAGAGTCGGGTGTGAGCCGCTTGATAAAATCGGCATACAAACTCTTAAACCTAGAAACCTACTTCACCACAGGCGAAAAAGAAACTCGCGCTTGGACCTACATAAGAGGCATCAAAGCGCCAGCAGCAGCAGGAATCATCCACTCCGACTTTGAACGTGGTTTCATCCGCGCAGAGGTCATAAAATATGCAGACTACGTGGCTTTAGGCAGTGAATCAGCATGTCGCGATGCTGGCAAAATTGGCATTGAAGGCAAAGAGTACGTGGTTCAAGATGGCGATATAATGCACTTTAGGTTTAACGTATAAAAACTACAATTATGAACGGTAAAAATTACATTTGGGCAATCATTCTTGGCGCATCTTTGCTTATCAGCGTAATCGCAGCAGGCAAGGCATTCAATAATCGCTACAATTGGAAAGACACCATATCGGTTACAGGATTAGGTGAAGTGGAATTTGTATCGGATTTAATTGTATGGGAGGCATACCTCACAACCAAAAACACCTCACTAGAACAAGGCTATTCCACAATAGAGTCTAACGGCAGAAAAGTGAAACAATATCTTAAAGATCAAGGCATTGCCGATTCACTTGTTCAGTTTATGTTTGTAAACACATTTCAAAGTAGCGAACCAATCTACAATGGTCAAAACTACGTTGGTCAGCGCAACACAGGCTACGGTTTCCGTCAGCAATTCAAAGTTGAAGGCACTAATGTTGATCTAATAGAACGTGTCTCTCGCGAGATCTCAACACTTATTGCCTCTGGAATAATGATAGAATCATCGTCGCCATCCTATTTCTACACACGTCTTGAAGATGTGAAGATGTCGCTCATAGAGAAAGCCACCACCGACGCACACGACAGAGCTGCCATCATAGCAGAGAAAGCAGGAGCCAAACTAGGTGCACTAGCATCGGCAAAAGCAGGCATTATTCAGATCACAGCACCAAACTCCACAGAAGACTACTCATGGGGTGGCACCTACAACACAACATCGAGAGAGAAGAAGGCTTCAATCACTATGAAGTTAGAATATCATATAAAATAAGTATAAAAAACAAATGCAAAACAAAGAGGTCAGAGTACGATTTGCACCTAGTCCCACAGGAGCACTTCACATAGGAGGCGTACGTACAGCATTATACAACTATCTTTTTGCTCGTCAAAATGGCGGCAAATTTCTACTTAGAATTGAAGACACCGACACGCAACGTTTTGTGCCGGGAGCAGAAGACTACATCATAGAATCGCTTAAGTGGTGCGGCATCACAATTGATGAGGGTGTATCGGTTGGCGGCCCCCACGCTCCCTATCGTCAAAGCGAGCGAAAAGCACTCTACCTCAAATATGCCGAGCAGCTTATTGCCGATGGATGGGCATACTATGCCTTCGACTCAGCAGAAGAGCTCAGTGAGTGGCGTAGTAAATATGAATCAGAAGGCAAGACATTTGCCTACAACTACGAGGTACGTGAAACTCTAAAAACCTCATTAAGCCTGCCTAAAGATCAAGTTGAAGAGCTATTAAAAACCACATCACATTGGGTCATTCGTTTTAAGATGCCAGTTGATCATGAGATCATAATGCAAGACTTAGTGCGAGGTGAGGTGAAAGTAAACAGCTCTACCTTAGACGACAA
>JAVVZN010000237.1:0-1128 GCA_036650555.1 Rikenellaceae bacterium | reverse complement strand
AGCTGCCCACCTACCACCTTGCCAACATTGTTGATGACCACCTTATGGAGATTTCGCACGTCATAAGAGGAGAGGAATGGCTGCCATCACTTCCCCTACACTACATGCTCTACAAGGCACTAGGCTGGAATGAGTCGCAACCACTCTTTGCACATCTTCCACTCCTACTCAAACCCGACGGCAAAGGCAAACTCAGCAAGCGCGACGGCGACAAACTTGGCTTCCCTGTGTTCCCTCTATTTTGGACTGCTCCAAATGGTGAAACAGCGCGTGGCTACCGTGAAGATGGCTACCTACCTGAGGCGTTCATAAACATGATTGCCATGCTAGGCTGGAACCCAGGCACCAATCAAGAGATCATGTCGATGCAAGAGATGACCCAGCTCTTCTCCATAGAGAAATGCGGCAAATCCGGCTCACGTTTCGACCCTGAAAAAGCCAAATGGTTCAATGCTCAATACATAAAAACAACCTCAAACACAACTTTAGCAGCGCTTTTTGCACCCACCTTAAAAGAGAAAGGCATTCAGTCTAGCAGCGACACAATAGAAAAAATATTGTCTTTAGTAAAAGACCGCGCCACACTGATTACCGATTTCTGGGATCTCTCATCGCTATTTTTCGTTGCTCCACTAAACTACGATGAAAAGGCAGTGCGTAAGTTTTGGAAAAATGACAATCCAAAAGCCATATCCGACATTCGCAACCTACTAAACAACACTCCCGATTTCTCGTCTCAATCAACCGAACACTTAATCCACGCCTATATCACCGACTCGCAGCTACCAATGGGCGGAGTGATGAATAGCTTCAGACTAGCAATAGTAGGTGAGAGCAAAGGTCCGAGCATGTTTGACATAATTGAAATACTTGGCAAAGACGAAACAATCAAGCGATTAGACAACGCTCTACAAAATATTAGTGTTGCTGTTCAATAATATTGAGCAATGCAACGCATATTTATTTGCTGATAACAATAAAGTTTGGCGTGAAATTTGTAAAGAAATAAGTATTTTAACCTGTTTTTTTAATAAATAACGTTAAGAAAGTTTTTATTACAAAAAAAGTAATTACTTTTGCAAAGAAATTTCGAGTACGTTGCGATTTCAAAATTGCTTTTTACTTGAT
>JAVVZN010000236.1:0-3360 GCA_036650555.1 Rikenellaceae bacterium | reverse complement strand
TGCCCCACCAGCACCATAACAATGGCTGATGGCAAACCAACTTGGGGTAACACCTGTGTGCAATGCACCGCCTGCATCCATCGCTGCCCTGTGCAAGCCATCCAGTGGGGCAAAGTAACTCAAACCAAAGGACGTTACCGACACCCAGAGTTGAAAAATTAACATGGTTGCAAACATTTGAACTACGATTTTTTTTTACTTGACTATCAAACAAATTATTAAGATGCAATATTTATTAATCTCGTTTTTTTAGACTATTTTTGTCATGGTCTTCATCCTACAAGTCTTGTTTTAGTAAGCTAAATGCTGACTTGTAGGGTGAAGACCATGACAAAAATAGCTATCAAATAACTTCGATAATAAGTTCAAACAGCTTCCAAATTTTTATCAGACAGTATTAATTAATATTGTATTGTGCAAGCATAATAATACAAAATTGTTAGTGTATGTTTTTTTATAGTTTTTTTTTGAAAAAAATAATACTACTTTTGTAGTTAGTTTGATTAAAAAATGAAAATTAGGCGTGTGTGATTTGTTATATATTACACCTCAATTTTGTTAATTGTCACATATTAAAGTTGAAAATAATGTTGTTCAAAATTATGAATAAAGCTGAAGGTTATATGGGTTTTAAAAATGTAGTTCGAATTATTGTCATTACTTTATTTGCTATATCATGTTCATCAAATAAGGTTAAAATATCAGGAACATTCCACGGAAAACCAAATAAAACTCTTTTTGTAGAGCAGATATCTCCGCAAAAGCGAATAATAGATTCTGTAAAAGTAAATTCAAAAGGTGAATTTTCGTACCGTTACACTCTTCAATCCGATGAACCTCAGTTTATAAATCTTCGATTGGACAACTCTTTCATCACATTATTAGTAGATGAAGGAGAAAAAATATCTGTCAATTCCATATATAACATTGCTGGTGGTTACGACGTTGAGGGCTCTGAAGGCTCTAAGCTTGTGAAAGAATTGAACCAGATGGTGGGCACGGTGTCGTCACAAATAGATTCGCTATACACTATTTTCAATACAGTAAGTGATCCGGAGCAACGTCAGCGTATAAATCAAGAAATTTCGCAGCTTTATATTAAGCATAAACAACAAAGCATAAAATTTTTAGTTAAGAACAACAAGTCGTTAGTATCCATAATGGCACTTTATCAACAAATGCCAAATGGAATTGTTGTTTTCAGCGATCCAACAGATTTCCCTTATTATAAAATGTTGGCAGACACTCTTGTCAAAAAATACGCAAATTCACTGCATGTCAAAACTCTTATAAAAGATGTTGAGAAATTTCAAAGTAGAACAGCTTTGGAAAACATGGTAAATACATCTCTCACAAACAATTTAGCACTATCTATCCCTGAGCTTGTTATGAAAGATATGTATGATAAAGAGCAAAAATTGTCGTCATTAGCAGGTAAAGTCACATTGATTAGTTTTTGGAGTGTTCAAGAACAAGGAAGTGCATTCCTCAATAGTGAGTTGAAAGAGATTTATAGTGTCTATAAAGACAAAGGATTTGAGATATATCAAATATCTATTGATCAGTCTAAACAAGCATGGATCAATGCCATAACCAATCAAAAGTTGCCTTGGATTAGTGTGAATGATTTTCAAGGTTCTGCATCACAAGCCGTGAAGAGTTACAACGTTACACAAGTGCCTGCAAACTACTTAATCAGTCGTTCTGGAGAAATTGTAGGCAAAAATCTTTTTGGATCGGATTTAGTTAGTAAGATTGCGGAGCAATTTTAATAAGCACGTTGTGCTATCATTGAAAACTATTGTTGATGAAATATTTCTTTGCATCCGACGTTCACCTTGGACTCTCTACACATCGTAGTGCCCTTCAAACCGAGCAGATGTTTGAAGAGTGGCTCACAATGGTGCATAAGGAGCTTTCATCGCAACCTAAGGGTGAGAGAGGTCTGTTTCTAGTTGGTGATATTTTCGATTTCTGGTTCGAATATAAGAGGGTGGTGCCTATGGGATTTGTAACAATTCTCGCTGCCCTTAAAAAAATTGCCGATGATGAAATTGATGTCTATTTTATGCCAGGCAATCACGATAACTGGAGTCGTGGATATTTAGAAAATCAACTGGGACTAAAAGTTATATCATCATCGTTTATTACAGTTCATCTAGGAGATAAAAATTTTTATATATCGCATGGCGATGAGGCTTTCTCTCGATATAATCTAGGAGCTCGTATTCTCTACAAAATATTTAATTCAAAAATAGGATATACACTTTTTTCTACCCTTGTTCATCCCGATATAGCAATGTGGTTCGGTTTAAAGTGGTCGAGTTTAAGTAGAAAAAGCAAATTTGTGATACATAATTTCACTGGAGAAGATGAGCCTGTTGTAAAAGAGGCGCGCAAATATCTTGCTCTAGGCAACGCAATTAATTATTTCGTCTTTGGGCATCTTCATTCGCCTATTGATTATAAATTATCTGAAACAGCATCAATCAAGGTTCTTGGACAGTGGGTTCAAGGTGATATTGTTTATGGTGTATTTGATGAAAATGGGTTCTGTCTAGAAAATTACAATTAATAAGTGCATAAATTTAAAATAATAATTATGAAAAGAGTATTACTAATAGTAATTGCATTTCTTACAATTTCTGCATCGGCAAATGCTGGTGACGGTTTTTACTGGGGACCAAAATTTGGCATCGGAATATCAAATTTATCTGGTAAAATAAACAGTTCGTTTCGTGGTGCTTTTGATGTTGGATTAGCTGTTGGATACGACTCTGGATTTTTAGGGCTTGAGGCTGCCGCTATGTTTAAGATTGGTGGTGCTACCGTTGGTGAAAACATGCCTATTGGCGATAATAACTTTTTTGAAGGAAAGGCAAAGGCGCGTAATTACTATTTTAGTGTGCCCCTTACTGCAAAATTATTTTTAACCAAACATCTGTTTTTAAATGCAGGACCACAATTCGATTTCCTTTTAGGAGAGAGGATAGGAAACGATAATGTTGTCTATAAATCTACTGATCTATATAAAAGTATGACAATATCAGGATTGGTTGGTGTTGGCTATCAATTTGGATTTGGTTTAGGAGTGGCTTTCAACTACAACATTGGTTTTACAAATGCACTTAAAGGTGTTGCAAAAGATGTTTTTAATGAGGTGAGAAATCCAAAGAATCAAAATATGGGTCTGGTATTCTCTTATCGTTTCTAGGAAGTCGTCGCTGAAAAAGTGCCGTAGTATTACTTTCCACGGAAACGGTGCAGATTTTGCAGATTTGAGCTATGACAATGCTCACCTGCCGAGAGTACGCTCGGTTTGCATTGAGGTAAGGCATGATTTTAGAAGCTGTTTTGATT
>JAVVZN010000235.1:0-3374 GCA_036650555.1 Rikenellaceae bacterium | reverse complement strand
AAAAGCTCTGGGTTTGAAACTGCTGTGCTGCCACATATAGCCCATGTGCCACCGCTAGAAAACACATTTTCAATCGCCTCACGACTTTTAATGCCTCCGCCATATTCAATTTTCAAAGATGTTTGTGAGGCAATCTGTTCTAAGATGTTCAGATTTTGAGGCATAGAAAGTTTTGCACCATCAAGATCTACCACATGTAATCGCGTGATGCCTAGTTGTTCAAACTCTTTTGCCACAGCAAGAGGAGATGTGGAATATTTTGTAACCTTTCCATAATCTCCCTGCAATAGACGCACGCACTCACCATTAATTATATCAATAGCTGGAATTATCTGAATAGCGGCTGTTTTGTTCATTTTTGTCGCCTTATTTTTTCTTAGTATTACGTGATGCTAATTCTTGTTGTTGTTTTATCATATCATCATAACGTTGCTGCCATCTGTTTTTCTTTTTAGGCTTTTTAGCGTTATCTTTCATCTGCTGATGCAGCTTTTTATCATCTACAAACTGACGTATAAGATATGTTTGACCGATAGTCACAACATTTGACAGTAGGTAGTAGTATGAAAGTGCACATGAATAGCTGTTGAACCAAACCACAAGCATCACTGGCATAAGATATGTGGTCATAAATGCCATACCTGGAAGTTGTTGGTTATTTTGAGCTCCACTCTGAGCCATATTTATTTTTGTAGATATGAATGTTGATACACCCATAAGAAGAGCAAACAAGCTAACATGATTTCCGTAGAAAGGAATATTAAACGGAAGAGCTAAGATTGAATCGTAGGATGATAGATCGGTTGCCCATAGGAAATGTTCGCCACGCAACTCAATAGATGCAGGGAAAAATCTGAACATTGCAATAAGAACTGGCAACTGGAACAACATTGGCAAACATCCACCCATTGGGCTAACGCCTGCTTTTGAGTAGAGAGCCATCAACTCTTGTTGTTTCTTCATTGCATCATCTTTCTTCGGATACTTTTGGTTTATGCTATCCATCTCTGGTTTCAACAAACGCATCTTCGCCATTGAGATGTAGGATTTGTATGTGAAAGGGAAGATGATTAGCTTAATGAAGAGTGTAAGTAGAAAAATTATCCAACCATAGTTAGTCATGTAATGACCAAGAAAATCGAAAGAAGGGATAATCACAAAACGGTTTATCCAACGTATGATCCCCCAACCTAGTGGTATGAGTTTTTGGAAACTCATGTCGTAACTCTTCATCTGTGCAAAACTGTTTGGACCAAAATAGAATCCAAAATTGTAGGCTGTGGTTTGAGGAGAGTAGTCTACCGCAAGGTTTGTGTTGAATGCCATTATATTACCAGAACCCTCTGCAAGCGATTTGTAGCTTATATCGGCAGAGAGGAAATCGTCTTTAGCAATGAATATTGATGAGAAAAACTGCTGTTTGAAAGCCACCCATTGAACTTTTGAGTTTATGCTTTCTTCTTTTGAATCTCCTAACGACAACTCTTCAATATCGTCTACACCGGGGAACTTATAGGCTGCTGAGGTGTATTGTTTTTCATAGGTGTAACCACGTTCTTGTTGTGGTGAAACATTTGCCCATGTGATGTCGATTGTTCGCTGACGTTGTTCGATAAGATCATCCATGCCAACCATATTGACATTGAAATCAACAAGATAATCCGACTCTTTAAGAGCGTAAGCAAATTCAACATACGAAACTGAATCTGCATAAAGTCGAAAAGCAATAGTGCTGTCGCTTTTTACCGATGGGACAAAACCAAAATTTGATGTTTTTATTTGACTTTTTAAGTATAGACTCATATCAAACACTGAACCTTCTTTATTGAAGAGCATCAATGGTTTGCCATCGTAGGTTTTGTAGTCTTTCAACTCCACCGAAACAATTGCACCACCTCTATTAGATAGAGTGACAATCATTTTGTTGTTTTGAATTGTATAAAATTCTTCACTGAGATTTTCGGCTGCTGTAAGAGATGCACCTAAGACCTCATTTTTTTGAGCAATAACAGTTGAATCGTTTGCAGCAACTAATTGCTGTGAATCGGCAGCAGGTGTTATATTTTGAATAGGTTGTGCAGTTATGGGTGCTTTTGAGGCAGCAATAGAATCTATACGAGCCTTCTCTTTCAACACTTCTGTTTGCTGTTTTTGACCATACCAACTAAAGCCAAACAGAATTACCCCTATCATTACTAAACCTATGATCGAATTTTTATCCATTGTAGAAAATTAATTTATTTTATGACGCCAATGTACGACGCAGATTATTTACTGTTTTTATATTCAATAGCAGCTTTAACAAAGCTAACGAAAAGTGGGTGAGGATTTACAACTGTGCTTTTGTATTCCGGATGATATTGCACACCAACAAACCAAGGGTGAGCAGGTATTTCAACCACTTCAACAAGATTTGTGTCGGGATTAATGCCAACAGGCACCATTCCTGCCTCACGAAAATCGTTTATGTATTTGTTGTTGAACTCATAACGATGACGATGACGTTCAGAAATTTGTTCGCATCCGTAAGCCTCATAAGATTTTGTACCTGGCATAAGATTGCATGGATAAGAGCCCAAACGCATTGTCCCACCCTTTTCAGTGACACCTTTTTGCTCCTCCATAAGATCTATGACAGGGAATTTGGTGCTACTCATCTCTGTTGAGTTTGCTCCTACAAAGCCAAGCACGTTACGAGCAAATTCTATCACTGCACATTGCATTCCTAAACATATACCGAAGAAAGGAACGTTGTTTTCACGAGCAAATTTTATGGCAGACATCTTGCCTTCTGTGCCACGACCTCCAAAGCCCGGAGCAACCAATATGCCACTCATCTCAGCAAAACGCTCAGCACTATTTTCGTTTGTGATCTCTTCTGAATTGACGTATTCCAAACGAACTTTGGTGTTGTTTGCTGCACCTGCATGCACAAACGACTCCACAATAGATTTGTAAGCATCGGGAAGTTCGGTGTATTTGCCCACAAGAGCAATTTTTATCTCTTGTTTAGGATTTTTAACTCGTTCAACAAAATCAATCCATTTATCGAGTTTTATATCGGTCACTTTAAGCCCTAGTTTACGAAGAGCAACAAGATCAAAATTTTGCTGCATCATACGAATAGGCACCTCATAGATTGTTGGCACGTCGATAGATTGAATAACAGCATCGCGGTCTACATTACAAAATAGAGCCACTTTTTGTTTTAACTCTTCACTAAGTTCTTTTTCTGTACGCAACACTAAAATATCTGGTTGTACTCCAGCCTCAAGAAGTGTTTTTACAGAGTGTTGAGTTGGTTTGGTTTTCAACTCACCCGATGCCGATAAATAAGGAATAAGAGTAAGATGCACCACAAGAGAATTTTGACT
>JAVVZN010000234.1:0-3380 GCA_036650555.1 Rikenellaceae bacterium | reverse complement strand
AGGTGTGCTGCACCGCCTGCGCCTGCTATAATCACTTCAATACCACGTGATTGAGCATTTTTTGCAAACTCTTCAACTAGCTCAGGTGTGCGATGTGCTGATAGTGCTTCTATTTCAAATGGGACTTCCATTTGGTCTAAAAACTTTGCAGCTTCACTCATGACTTTAAGGTCTGAAGTGCTGCCCATAATGATAGTTACTTTTGGTGTCATAATATTTATTTTACTTTTTCAGAAAGTGTTGTATCTTTGTGCAAAGATAATTAAAAAATATATTATTGTGTCAAAGATCAAACTTCGGGACAAATATTTTATCCCGTATATTAATGCAGAACAAATTGACGATGCCGTTACTAAAATTACTGATCGGCTAAATTCGTATTACAAAAATTCTAACAGTCCTATCTTTGTCAGTGTACTGAGTGGGGCATACATGTTTACTGTTGATGTGCTGAAGAAAATCACATTCGATTCTGATTTGGCGTTTATAAAAATCTCATCGTACGATGGCATTAAACAAAGCGGAAATATAAAAGTGCTGCTAGGCATAAACCAATCTATCGTAGGGCGTGATGTTATCATTCTCGATGAAATAGTGGATAGCGGAAACACAATCGAATTTCTTAAAAATGAGTATAAAAAAATGGGCGCTGCATCGGTAGCCGTGGCAACTCTTATCTACAAACCACACTCACTAAAAGAGGGTGTAACAGTGGATTTCTGGGGTATAGAGATGACAGATGATGCTTTTTTAGTGGGTTATGGGTTGGATTACAACGAAAAAGGACGCACAATGAAAGAAATATATATCTTAGACAAACAGTAACATATGAAAATAGATAAAGAAACAATGGCACTGCTCGACGGAGGAAAGTTGTTGCCACTCGTTGAAGATTTCTACACCATTCAAGGAGAGGGCTACAACACTGGGAAGGCTGCTTATTTTATACGTCTAGGAGGTTGTGATGTTGGTTGTAAGTGGTGCGATGCTAAAGAGTCGTGGAACCCAAAGCTATTTCCTCCTGTAAAAGTTGAAAAAATAATAGAACGTGCTTTGCAATGTAAAGCTAAAAGCATTGTGATAACAGGCGGAGAACCGCTACTCTACCCAATGGATTACATAACATCTGAGCTTAAAAAACACGATATAGAAATATTCCTAGAAACAAGTGGATCTTCTCCATTAAGTGGAAGGTTTGATTGGATATGTTTATCACCAAAAAAACAACTTCCTCCACTTGAATCTATATTTAAAAAAGCAAGTGAACTGAAGGTGATAATAGAAGATATTGGAACAGATATTGCATGGGCAGAGGTATGTAGGGCAAAAGTAGCGCCAACAACAAGGCTATATCTCCAGCCAGAATGGAGTAAGTCGGCAAAGAATATGGCAGCTATTGTGGACTACATAAAACAAAACCCACAATGGTCAATGTCACTTCAAACACATAAATTTATGCACATTCCTTAAAAAGTAGTATATTTGCATAATATTTGATTTAATAGCGTTTAAGCGGTGGCAAGTAATCATTGTCGGCATTTAAAGAGCGTAATTACAGATAAAAAACAAAAAACTTAAACAATAAAAAGCACGACGTGCTTAAAAACAACATTGATGGAAAAAAAAATTGAAGGAAAAGGTTACGATAGTAGCTTTTTTATGAAAGACAAAAGTGATGGCTCTTTCCGTGAGGAGCGAACATCACAACCTGAAGAGCGTGGATCTTCATTCGGTGACAGAGAACGTAGACCTCGTACAGGTGGTAGCAGAGATCGTGTAGGTTCTCATTCTGGAGAAAGACGTTCTTTTAATCCTAACTTCAACGCAGACAACAAACCAAGATCAAGTAGAGAAAATTCATCATTCGGAAGAGATCGTGGTGGGTTCGATAACTCAGGTAAAGAGGGAGAAAAAACATTTTCACAAAACGATAATAAAGAAGGGGGCGAAAGACGCTCATTTGGTGGTAACCGTGAAGGAGGTAGTGGTGAACACAAACCATTCAACAGAGATTCAGATAGCAGACCATTCAATAAAGATAGAGGTGATTTCAAACCACGTCGTGAAGGTGGCGACAGAGATTTCAAACCATTCAACAAAGATAGAGGTGATTTCAAACCGCGTCGCGAAGGTGGTGACAGAGACTTCAAACCACGTCGTGAAGGTGGTGACAGAGATTTCAAACCACGCGAACACAGAGATGGCGACAGATCAGTAAGTACATTCCGTAAAGATAGTGCACGCTCTGGCGGTTACACCCCTCATGACAGAAATTCAGATATAAAACGTCCTCGCGTTGGTCGTAGTGATAGTTCAACTGATTATCAAAAAAAAAATTTCGAAGAGGAAAACACGCTAGATCCTAACGAGCCTTTTGCAGAACAACCTCTACTTAACCGCGAGATCAGATTAAACCGATTTGTTGCAATGTCGGGAGTCTGCTCTCGTCGTGAGGCTGATGAGCTAATACAAAGTGGTGACATCGCAATTAATGGAACTGTAATAACAGAATTTGGTACAAAAGTCAAACCAGGCGACATTGTAACCTACAAAGGTGAAGAGTTGCGAGGTGAAAAGCATGTCTATATTGTAATGAACAAACCTAAAGGTGTGGTTACAACTGTTGAAGATCCGAATGCCGAAAAGACAATTATTGATCTTCTCGAAAATCAAGTTAAAGAGAGAGTTTTCCCGGTTGGCAGACTTGACAAAAACAGTTTAGGTGTGATTCTCCTTACCAACGATGGTGATTTGACTCGTGAACTTACGCATCCATCATTTGAAAAGAAAAAAATATATCATGTTTTCCTTGACAAAAACGTTAAAGATGAAGACATGGAGAGTTTGGCAAACGGATTTGAACTTGAAGACGGTTTTGCATTCTCAGATGAGGTAAGCTACGTAAATGATAGCAAAAAAGAGGTTGGAATAGAGATACATAGCGGACGAAATAGGATTGTACGTCGTATGTTTGAGCATTTGGGATATCAAGTTAATAAACTCGATAGAGTTTATTTTGCAGGATTAACCAAGAAAGGTCTTAAACGTGGTTTTTGGCGTTATCTGACCCCACGCGAAGTGTCAATGCTAAAGGGTGGGTCTTATAAATAGATCTAGCAATTACGTCTGCAAATTATTGCTGTTCAGTAAAAATTTCAAACGTGATTATGTAATAGTATGATTTACTTGATTTACAACATATTTATGTAATATGAGGCTTGGAGATTTTTACCAAAGCCATTAAGAAGCTGTTTTGATTTGTTACCAGCATTTTATTACCACTCTTTTTGTGCTCTTTTTCCGATGATTTTTGAGCTGTAGTCCACTACTATCTCGGCAAATCATCGAAAAAATAGCCTCAAAAATAGCAGTAATAAAAT
>JAVVZN010000233.1:0-3404 GCA_036650555.1 Rikenellaceae bacterium | reverse complement strand
ATCTCCAACATCTTTCCGTGAAAAAACATCGGTATCCATATATTTACATGGACCACACCACACAGCATAGCAATCCAAAAATATAAGTTTATTATCGGAAGATGCTTTTTCTATAAGTGTACGCAAATTTCCATTTTCAAATTTCACTTGAGCAGATAGAGAAAAAGATGAAATGAATAATGTTAATATTAATAATACTTTTTTCATATTGTGATTTTTAGATTTATTAACTTAGTTGTTTATATATATAATAACGTTTATACGTGTTAAAAATTATTCTATTTTCCTTTTAGCATGCCGCAAGCAGCAAATATATCTTCTCCGCGAGAGGCTCTTATGGTGGTGATGATTCCACTAGAGGTTAGTGCATCGCGGAATTGTACGATTCTCTCATCTGAAGAAGGGGCTAAATCACTATCGGGTATTTTATGAAATCGAATTAGATTTATTCGGCATTTCATACCTTTCAGTAGGTTTATCAACCCTTTTATATGCCGCGGAGTGTCGTTTACACCATCGAACATGATATATTCAAAACTTACACGTCGCTGATGTGAAAAATCATATCCGCGCAGAATATCCACCACATCTGCTATTTTATACGCCTTCTCAACGGGCATTAATTTTTCGCGCTCATTAGAAAAAGGATTATGCAAACTTACTGCCAAATGTATGTTGCACTCATCAATAAATTTTTTTAATGATGGAATTATTCCTATTGTCGATAATGTTATTCGTGTTGGGCTCATGGCATAACCCCATGGAGCAGTTAGAATTTCAAAACTTTTCATCACTGCGTTGAAGTTGTCGAGCGGCTCGCCCATGCCCATGTAGACTAAATTTGTTAATGGTGATATAGAGTCTATGTGCCTTATTTGATTTAAAATCTCGCCTACTGTAAGCTGATGCTTAAACCCACCGCGTCCTGTCATGCAAAACCCACAATTCATCTTGCAGCCAGCTTGCGATGACACGCATAGTGTTGCACGATCGTTGCCTGGAATATAGACGCTCTCTATCTCCCCATTATTTAAAGTTGGGAAGATATATTTTACTGTGCCGTCGGTTGAATGAATGCTATCGGCAGCAGGTAGTGATCCAATCTGGTAGTCTTTGGCAAGACGAGTTCTAAATTCTTTAGATAGTGAGCTCATTAGCTCCAAATTGAGAACGTTTTTAGAGTACAACCACTCTGCAATCTGTTTAGCTCTGAATTTAGGTTCGTTGTATGCTTGTGTAATTAGTTCTAGTTCGGCAAGATTCTTTCCGTAAAGCCACTCTTTTTGTTCCATGGTCAAATTATCATATGATGCAAATGTACTATAATTTCTTATAAGAATTACCAATATATCCATATTTTGACAAAAAAAAGAGTTAAAAAGATATTTTTTAAAATTAATTTTACTTTATGTTTTTTTATTTGGAATATTTTTATCACTTTTGTGAAAATATTTAAGCGCGATATGGCTGCTTTTATATCAAAACTAACTAAATTTGTATAGTCCAAACGATAAATATAAACGTTAAATACATATAATAATGGAACTTAAAAAATCGCCTAAAGCAGACCTTCAGAACAAAAAAGGGATATTCTCTCTAATTGGTCTGATTATTTCGCTCCTAATTATGATCGGGATGTTCAGTTGGAGTCAATCTGATTTGAAATTTGAAAAAGTTGATCAGAAAGAAGTAACTATTGAACAAGATATCGTAGAGATCACTCGTCAAGAGCCTCCAAAGCTAGAAGCTCCGAAAGTTGCAGCGCCTTCAGTAACCGACATTATTGAGATCGTAAAGTCGGATACAAAACTTGACAACACTGCCGATCTATTCAGTCAAGACTTCGATGAAACAACTCAAATTGCAATTAAAAGCACTGCAAAAGAGGAAGAAGTCCTTGAAGAAGAAGTACCCGTGTTAGTGGCTGAAAAAATGCCTACATTTGATGGAGGCGACCAAAATAAATTTAGAGGTTGGGTTCAAGGTAAAGTAGTTTATCCTGCTATTGCTGAAGAAAACAATATCTCTGGTAGAGTTACATGCTCTTTCGTTATTGAGAGAGATGGTAAACTTTCAAATATCGTCGTTATGCAAAGTCCCGACAAATCATTGTCAGATGAGTGTATTCGCGTTATGAAAATGTCACCAAAATGGACTCCGGGCGAACAACGTGGCAAACCTGTGCGTGTAAAAGTTATTGTTCCTATCAGCTTTACGTTCAATAAATAGTTCTTCTTATTAAGAAGCTGTTTTTGAAAACAAATCAAAACAGCTTCTAAAAGAATTAAATACAATTCATATAGAGGTTGCTTTTATCCCTTCCGAGGGTAATAGTGACCTTTTTTTGTTATTAAATGGTTAAAGAGAAATCAATAGATCAAATTAACGAGAATGTTGTTCTCGTTTCTGTCGTGACCGACAAATTGTCTGAACGTACGAATGACGAATATTTAGACGAATTAGAATTTTTGTCGGAAACTGCCGGTGCTGTCACTGTGCGTAGGTTTACGCAAAAGTTGCCTAAACCGAATAATAGAACCTACGTGGGTGAAGGAAAACTTGCGGAGATCAAAACGTTTATTAAAGACAATGAGATTAGTGGAGTTGTGTTTGATGATGAGCTATCTCCATCGCAACTTAGAAATATTGAAAAGGAGTTGGAAGTTAAGATTCTTGATCGCACAAGTCTGATCTTAGATATTTTTGCGTCGCGTGCAGCCACAGCCTATGCCAAAACACAGGTTGAACTGGCTCAATATGGCTATTTGTTGCCGCGATTAACGCGTCTTTGGACTCACCTTGAGCGTCAAAAAGGCGGTATAGGCATGAGAGGTCCGGGGGAGAGTGAAATAGAAACCGACCGTCGTGTAATCCGCGAAAGAATGTCGCGTCTTAAAGAAGAGTTAAAGAAGATTGATCGGCAGATGGCAACACAGCGTAGTAATCGTGGATCAATGGTTCGCGTGGCACTTGTGGGCTACACTAATGTTGGAAAATCGACAATAATGAATCTCATATCGAAGAGCGATGTGTTTGCTGAAAACAAACTTTTTGCCACACTCGACACAACGGTGAGAAAAGTGGTTTTAGACAATATTCCTATGTTACTATGTGACACCGTTGGGTTTATTCGCAAACTGCCACACCAGCTTGTTGAGTCGTTTAAATCAACACTCGACGAAGTTCGTGAGGCGGAGCTCTTGCTTCATGTGGTTGATATATCGCATCCTAATTTTGAAGATCAGATTGATGTTGTGAACAGAACATTGGCGGAGATAGGTGCTGGTGATAAGCCTATGATAATGATATTCAATAAAATAGACGCGTTTAAATGCGTGACTAAAGATGAAGACGACCTATTGCCGAGTACAAAAGAGAATATAACACTCGATGAGATAAAAGAG
>JAVVZN010000232.1:0-3411 GCA_036650555.1 Rikenellaceae bacterium | reverse complement strand
CTAAAACTAGATATTCGGCACTCTTTAATGTTGAGTTATAGCCTTTTATGTAGATGTAGGTGCTGTCGTTGATCTGGCGGTAGATGTGCTCTTCAAAATTACCTCGTCTTCCTTTTTTAAGAAACTCTTGTTCAAATTTTATTCTTGTCTGATTAGCCTCAGGAATTATAAAAAGACTCAGCGATAATGATAATGTGGCGATCATTAATGCAGAGATAAAATAGGGGTACATAAGTCTTTGGAAACTCACTCCTCCCGAAAGCATAGCCACAATCTCTGTGTCGTATGCCATTTTTGAGGTGAAGAATATAACGGCGATAAACGTGATAAGGCTACTGAACTGATTTATAAAGAATGGTACGAAGTTGAGGTAGTAGGTGAATAAGATTTGAGATAATGGCGCATTTAGCTCCATGAAGTCGTCTATCTTCTCAACTGCATCAAATACCACCACCACCACAATAAGCATAAGAATAGTGAAGACATAAGTTCCTATGAACTTGCCTATTATGTATCTATCTAAAATGCCTATCTTAAATTTATCAAGTTTCATCTTAAAGTCTTTGTGAAAGTTGATTAACTATGCCATCTTTCCATTGTTTGAATGTGCCGTCTATAATTTTTTCGCGTGCTACGCTAACTAGTTCTAAATAAAATGCGAGGTTGTGCATTGAGGCTATTTGCGCCGCCAGCATCTCTCCTGAAATGTTTAGATGACGTAAATATGCTTTTGTATATTGTCTACTTGCAAAACTATTGCTTGTGGAATCTATTGGGGTGAAGTCGTCTTCCCATTTTTTGTTACGCATGTTCATTGTGCCGTTCCATGTGAATAACATGCCGTTTCTACCGTTTCTGGTTGGCATCACGCAATCGAACATATCAACCCCACGGTCGATAGCCTCCAGAATGTTGGCAGGGGTGCCAACGCCCATCAAATAACGAGGACGATCGGTTGGTAGCACTTCATTAACCACCTCTATCATCTCATACATCTGCTCGGCAGGTTCTCCAACTGCAAGCCCACCTATTGCATATCCTTTGGCATCAAAATCACTCACATATTTTGCTGATTCAGATCGTAGATCGCGAAAAACACATCCTTGTACGATTGGAAATAGAGCTTGAAAATGCCCATATAGCGGTTCTGTTTGTTCGTAGTGGTTATAACAACGTTTTAGCCATCGGTGTGTGAGTGCTAATGATTTCTCAGCATAAGAGCGCTCTGCCATTGCAGGTGGGCACTCATCGAATGCCATCATGATGTCGGCGCCGATAATACGCTGAGTGTCGATCACATTTTCTGGTGTGAATAGATGTTTGCTACCGTCGATATGTGAGCTGAATTTGCATCCCTCTTCTGTGATCTTTCTGCAATCGGCAAGTGAGAATACTTGAAACCCACCGCTATCGGTGAGGATAGGTTTGTCCCAAGCCGAAAATTTGTGCAGCCCTCCGGCGCGATGCAGGATGTCGAGCCCCGGACGAAGATATAGATGATAGGTGTTGCCTAAAATTATTTCGGCTTTCACCTCGCTTTTAAGATCGCGATGAAAAACGCCTTTTACTGTTGCGGCAGTGCCCACAGGCATAAAGATAGGAGTGTGAATATCACCGTGATCGGTAGATAGCACTCCTGCTCTAGCTCTGCTGTTGTCAGCTTTATATTCAAGTGTAAATTTCATTTACTCCTCGTCTTTACTTGAATTATCGAAACAATGGGTGCATATCTGATCTTTAGGCAGACCTATTGCTTTTACTAAATCGTCGAGATATTGGAATTTTAATGATGTAAGTTGAAGATGTCCACGCATTAACTCCACCATTCTTTTGTATTTGTCGCTTTCTGGATTGGTGTATTCTAGTAGTGTTTCATCTGAAAAGTTTGATGTCCCCTCCATGTCGCGTATGATGCGGCGAGTGTAAAGATCGAAAGACGAACGTGATGTTGAAAAGTTTAGGAAGTTGCAAGGGAAAATGAGTGGAGGACATGCAATTCGCATGTGCACCTCTTTAATGCCGCCCTCTATGAGTTTCACCACATTATCTTTTAGTTGTGTTCCGCGCACGATTGAGTCGTCGAGAAAAACAACTTTCTTATTTTCAGTAAGCTCTTTATTTGGTATGAGTTTCATCTTTGCCACAAGATCGCGCATCTTTTGGTTTTGAGGCATAAAGCTACGTGGCCATGTTGGGGTGTATTTCACAAATGAACGTTTGTAATCTATGTTTTTACCATTTGAGTAACCAATGGCATGTCCGATACCAGAGTCGGGAATGCCCGACACAAAATCGGCATCAAGATCGGCATCGCGGGCAGCTAGCGCCTCGCCACAGCGATAACGCGACGACTCAACGTTTATGCCTTCATAATAAGAAGAAGGATAGCCATAGTAGACCCAAAGGAACGAACATATCTGTTTGCGTTTGCCTGGAGGTAATATTTCGACTATGCCGTCGGAGGTTATAAACACCATTTCAGCAGGTGCAACGTCGCGCACTGTTTCGTAGCCTAGGTTTACAAACGACGAGGATTCAAACGCGGCAACATAACCGCAATCATTTTTACCTAATACTATTGGTGTCCTTCCATATTTATCACGTGCAGCATATATTCCGTTTTCGGTAAGAATTAACATACTACACGAGCCTTTAATACTTTTGAATACACTCTTAACTCCCTCTTCAAATGAGTTTTCGCGGCTTATCATAATTGCAATAAGTTCGGTAGGATTTATGGTTGATCCAGAAAGCTCAGAGAAATGAAGATGCTCGTCGAGCATTTTCTCCGCAAGTTCATCGAGGTTGTCGATCTTTCCAACTGTCACAACAGAGAAACGACCTATGTGCGATGTGAGTGTGATGGGTTGTGATTCTGTGTCGGAGATGATGCCCATTCCTAATTTTGAGTTTTCAAATTTCTCCAGATCTGGTTCAAATTTGTTACGGAAATAGGCGTTTTCAAGACTATGGATTGAGCGAATAAATTTCTCCCCGTTGAAAAATACCATACCGCCGCGTTTTGTTCCTAAGTGTGAATGATAATCAGTACCGTAAAATACATCTGCCACGCACTCTCTTCTTGATACACAACCAAAAAAACCGCTCATAATACTATTGTTATATTAAAATTAAAACTATTTTGTTTTGATTAAATTTATAAATTCTTCGCGTGTTTTCATCTCTTTCAGAAATACACCAGTAAATGCCGATGTTGTGGTTACGGAGTTTTGCTTTTGCACTCCGCGCATCTGCATACACATGTGGCTTGCTTCAATCACCACCGCCACCCCAAGTGGGTTTAGTGCATCTTGAATGCAATCGCGTATTTGAACAGTGAGACGTTCTTGTATTTGTAGGCGACGAGCATATGTTTCAACCACTCGTGCCACTTTTGAAAGCCCTGTGATA
>JAVVZN010000231.1:0-3412 GCA_036650555.1 Rikenellaceae bacterium | reverse complement strand
GTTGTAAACGCTATGCAGAGATATTGAAAAAAAGTCGTCCACGTCTTGCAACATCGTTTGAATATGCCACAATTGAAGATGGCATATTAAAAGTTGTAGTCCCTAACGACATACTAAAAGATGAGATAAACACCAATCTTCACTCAATCGTGTCGGAACTTATGCAACTATGCAATTCTGGCAATATAATAATAGATATTGTGGTAGACCAATCACTAGAACAGGTCAAAACAATATTACTTAAAGATGAAGACAAACTGAAATTTCTCACAACAGAGAATAGTTCTCTTTCAAAATTTTGCACCGCATTAAATCTCGATTTCGTATAACTAGTTATTGTTGATGGCACTAGTAAAAATTTCTAAGCCCACTGCTACATAAATATGTTATAAGAAAAAGTAAATCATCTGATTACTCACCACGTTTAAATTTTTACCAGACAACAATAGCTAATAATCAAAACTGCTACCACCAATAAACTCTCTGATTATTGAAGTTGAAGGGATCCATTTATGCTCAATAGCCACAATATTACTTAAAATATTAAGCAATCTATTAGCTTCACTGTATTCCTCCGACAAATCTGAGACAGCATTTAACAACGGCTCCACATAGAGTTTGAGCACTGGTAGCTCAAAGAACAACGATGTGTTAAAGAGTGTATCTGCATTGTTTTGGAATGGCAAGATATTTTTTTCCTCACCTCGACGCACACTACCCCATCTTTTCAATGTTTGAAGTGCTGAATGGTTACGAAATGCCGAATCACGCACTATGCGTCGCATCAAACGTATGTCGGTGGTGTTAATACGCGACATATTATCAAGAGAAATAGATGTCAGCGGTGAAACATAAATCTTATATTTTTTATCCTTTTCAACCGATTCTGTCAGTCTTGGGTTTAACGCATGAATGCCCTCGATAATCAATATGCCTCTTGATTTAAGCATAAACTTTGTTCCATCCCACTTTCTATGCCCTTCCGTGAAACTATACTTTGGCACTTCCACCTCCTCACCAGCTATAAGCCTTTGAAGATGGTCGTTGAACAGTTCAATATCCAACGCCTCAACCACCTCATAATCGTGATTTCCTTTGGCATCGAGTGGTGTCTTATCGCGATCCACAAAATAATTATCCATTGAGAGTATCAATGGTTTAAGACCGAATATTTTAAGTTGAATATTTAAACGATTACTGAAAGTTGTTTTGCCACTTGACGAAGGTCCTGAAATCAATACAACCTTCACTCCTTCTTCGCATTTCTGATACACCTCATCTGCAAGATGAGCAAAATTTTTCTCTTGAAATGCCTCGCCTATCTTTATCAACTCTTTACTTTGACCACTATTTATCAATGAGTTTAAAGAACCAACATCAGGAACGTTCAGAACATCCAAAAGCTCCTTATTACGCAACATGACATCGAAATATTTGCTACTACCGGCAAAAGGCAACAAATGTTGTGGATCTTCACGATGCGGAGCCGACAGATAAAAGCCATTATAAAAAGGCTCAATATCAAATAGAGATACATAACCTGTGGAAGGTGCTAATGTGCCGTAGAAATAGCCGAAAACATTGCCTAGCATATTGATTGTGACATACAACGAAGGGCTAGACTCAAGCAACCGCGATTTATCGTACATTTTATTATCAGCATATATTTTTTCAGCCTCCTTATAGTGAATACGATCGCGTAGTATAGGCATGTTGAGTTTAGAAATCTGCGCTAATCTATTTTTAAGATCTGTTGCAACCTTGTCGCTATTTTCAACGCCACTGATCTCAAAATATGATCCGCGCGAAACAGACTGAAGAATATTCAACTCGCAATCTGGATATAGATCACGCACCGCTTTATAGAGCATAAAGTAGAGCGTACGCTCATAAACACGCACCCCTTCAAAGTGAAGAATGTCGATAAACTTCACATTCTTATTTTCATATATGTTATAATTTAAATCTTTAACCACATTATTCACATATGCTGCAATAAAAGGATATGGTCCAGATAGATTGAGCATATCTATTATCTCCAAAAGTGTGGTTCCGGGCTTTACAAACAACTCCATAGAGTTATTGTCGCATTTTACTTTGAAAAGATTATCATTCATAAAATATTATTTTGTAAACTTACTTTTTATCCAACGAGGGAATATAATAGCACCTGCGATCAAATATGGATAATAAGTTATCAATCTCCATATGAGAGCCATAATCACTGCCATCCCCGAAATAGGAATAAAATCACTAAGGTACTCTTTAAACAAATATTCTGTAAATCCACTACCTCCAGGTGTTGGCATTATAAGCATCATGATCCACATAACTAGCTGACGAGCAAATAGTAGAAGATGATCTGAATAGACAAAGAAACCGAGCAACATGGCGTTTACAACTAGATAACGCGAACTCCACGAGAGGAATGTTGCAGCAATAGCCTTAAACCAAAACATAAAACCTTTATGCTTTATCTCTTTAGAACTCTCCACAATCTCCGATCCGACTGCCAACGCTTTTTTACGCCATTTTTTTAAAAAGCGCAATTTAAACACATTGTACAACAACCACTTGAACCCATAAGGATTCACAAAAAGACCATACGAGATGAGTAAGGTATATGAAAGTTTGAGAAAATATCCCACAAGGGCAATTGTCATTATACCAGTTTCAAAATTCATCCCCATCTGAGATGTCTCGCCAAATAGTGTTGCTTTACCAATAAGAAGCAACATAAGCGGAAACATAACGACGAAATATAATTCATCGAGAAATGAGGTCAAAAGCACAATAGCCGAACTACGACCTAAATTTATCCCCTCCTTATGCACATATATGATTGCAAAACTTGTTCCACCTATTGCCGATGGAGTGATGGCAGATGTAAATTCCCACAACATGATAATACGAAAAGACTGCAACCAAGATAACTCACCTGACGATAAAATTTTTATTCTGATGATATAGCCAATATCGCGTCCAACCATACATAGTAAAGCAATAATCAACCAGAATAATGTCATTGCAGTGAAATTCAGCTGATTGAATGCTGATATATCGAACTCTTTCCATATAAGATACCCAACAACTCCCAATCCTATTAATATAGGATATGTGATATTACTGATCTTTATTTTAGACAACTGACTTCTCTCCTGCTCATCATCGGCAGAGAAATTGTTATTTATTTGATTTGATTTATTCATATTTACTATATTTGCAATACAATTATACAAAAAAAATACTTAATAATCATATATTATCAATAATTCATTACATAAATATACCATTAACCGAGCAAAAGAGCTTGGGTTCGACCTGTGTGGCACGGCAAAAGCCAATCCAATATCTGAAGCTGGCGCATATGTTGATCGCTGGCTGACAGATGGTTGCGCAGCAGAATTATCAT
>JAVVZN010000230.1:0-3427 GCA_036650555.1 Rikenellaceae bacterium | reverse complement strand
AATATGTGGTTTCAGCTCGCCATCGGTATTTGGTCGAGCATTTATGAAGATCTATGGTGTCACCCCTAAACAATATAGAATGTCTCACATTCACAAAGACGAAAACGCAGCTTAGAAGCTGTTTTAATTTGTTGCCAGCTTTTTATTAATTATTTTTATAATTTTAAATCCAAAATGGTGTTTTGATTCGTCTTAATGATATAAAACATTATTTCCCACAAAAGGAATGCTAAATCTTACAAAATTATGAAAAAATTATTACTTATTATTCTTATTGTATTCAGCGTAAATGTTGTTGTTGTGGCGCAGGATTCAAACCAGAAAGAGGGTCAAACGAAAGTTGTTAAGACAGAAACAGCTGCTAAAGTAGTAGAAAAAGGGGCTAAGATCAACTCAGCTGTAAAATCTGACAAATCTGTTAGCGACACCACCACCATCCCAGAGGAGGCAACTCTAATGTCGGTGTCGGAGAAGATAGATGCGTTTGTAGAGGGTCAAACTATCACAAATGAGGAAATATCCAACAAGATTGATAAAGCAAATCGTAGAATACAAGATCTTCAGAATCAATCATCGTTGCGTTGGCTTTTGCGTGATATGGTGCCGATTGTAATTTTTGCTATGATAGGTGGGTTTATAATATTTGCTGTCTACATTATTACAAGTAGTAATTATCGTAATAATGTGTTGAAATACGATACTCTTATTAAATGTACTGAGAAAACAGGTGTCGTTCCTGATTTCTTTCAGAAAGTGGAAAGACAAAAATCATCATTGGTTCCTATAGGAGGACGTGTGCATCTTGTGTTGGCGATTTTGTGTGGCATAGTGACTATTATATTTACATTTGTTGCCATATCAGATTATTTAAATGATTATCAACATGCTATTGCTATCATTGGAATGATAATATTTTTAATTGCTACATATTTTTTATTCAAACAATACAATCATATCTGTGAAAATAGCCGAGAAAAGCAGTAATGCCGAGGATTTATTAATTCTTGTGCAAATACGGCTTTTTGGCGATACGTCGGCTTTTGGTGCATTAGTACGAAAATACCAATCGCCACTTAGACGCTATCTATACAACTTAACAAGTGGCAACGGTTCTTTGGCAGATGATTTATCTCAAGAAACCTTTATTAAAGCATTTACATCTATAAAAGGGTTTAAAGGGATTGGATCGTTTCGAGGTTGGCTATTTAGAATTGCATATTGTCAGTTTATAGATACACATCGCACGTTTCGCTACGATGCCGATATTGCGGAGATAAATATAGCGTATAAAAACGTTGGTCAGAAATTGGAAGTGCTTTCTCAAACGCTAGCAGTGCTTTCTGAGGTTGAACGTAATCTGATAATTTTAAATTGTATTGAAGAGTGTTCGCACTCTGAGATAGCAAAAATCACAGCATTGCCACTGGGAACCGTAAAAACACATTTGGCAAGAGCAAAAGAGAAACTAAAAATATATTTAGCTAAAGATGGAAAAGATTTTTAAAGATTGTCGATTACCAGTTGCAGATAGTGGATTCTCTGATAGAGTAATTCATAGGATTGTTGAAATCGCGCCTGTTCCTTCGCGTAATATCTATATTACACCCACTTTTATCACCGCTTTATCTGCCATAATAATTATAATTGTGCTTACACAAACAATAGGTTTGAGCACATTGAATGATAGATACGAACATCTAACAGATCTAATTGTGTATCATGATGATGGCATTTCAGACACATACGAGCCATATTAAGAAGCTGGTTTAATATTGTTGTTGTCTGGTAAAATTTCAAACGTAGTGTGTAATAGTGTGATTTACTTTTATTTATAGCACGTTTACGTACTAGGGAACTTGGAAATTTTTATCTAAGACATCAATAATCCTTTAATACTTTTTTGAGAAAAAGTACATACTTGCGGTGCTTCAAAAAAACCTCTTAGAGTGTTTTATGGAGTTGCTGTGCAACTCTTATAGCTTCGCCTAGAGGTAAGGCATAGTTTTTAACCAGACAATAATAATTTTAATTATAAATATGAAATGATAAAACTCGAAAATATTAATAAAACCTACAATGTAGGTTCTCCTCTTCACGTGTTGAAAGGCATAAATCTTAATATTGAACAGGGCGAATTGGTGTCGATAATGGGGGCTTCTGGCTCAGGTAAATCTACATTGCTAAATATCTTGGGGATACTAGATGACTATGATAGTGGAAGTTATTATCTTGCAGGTAAGCTTGTTAAGGATATGAGCGAAACGAAGGCTGCTGCCGCTCGTAATAAGATGATTGGCTATATATTTCAGTCGTTCAATTTAATAAACTATAAGAATGCTGTGGAAAATGTGGCTCTTCCGTTGTATTATCAAGGGGTAGCACGTAGAAAGCGTAACGCCATAGCACTTGAATATCTTGATAAGTTGGGGTTGAAAGATTGGGCGCATCACATGCCTAACGAGATGTCGGGTGGTCAGAAACAACGTGTTGCAATTGCACGCGCTTTGATCAATAGTCCGCAGATCATCCTTGCTGATGAGCCAACGGGGGCGCTCGATAGCACCACTTCGCAGGAGGTGATGAATCTTTTGCGTAATGTCAATAAAGAGATGGGGATGACTATTATTTGCGTCACGCATGAGGAGTCGATAGCTGATCAAACCGACAAGATAATACACATAAAAGATGGTGTGATAAGTAGTATCACTCAAACACAACCGTCGCTATGAGAGAGTTATTAATAGAGATTTGGATGTCTGTACGTAAAAATAAGCTACGTACATTTCTTACCGGATTTTCCGTTGCTTGGGGAATTTTTATGTTGGTTATTTTGCTTGGTAGTAGCAATGGATTTAAGAATGCTGCGATCTCTTCTTTTGGTAGTCAAGCTATAAATTCGATCGAACTATATGGTGGAACAACATCTAAGCCATATATGGGTTACGACAAAAATCGTGGTATAAAATTGTGTAATAATGATCTCCAAGTTCTGAAAAAAGAGTTTCCGGAGATAGATGAGATCGCTGCTAATTTTTGGTTTAATGGCTCCACAGTTACCTACGGAAAGGAGTTTATTAAGGTCTGGTTAAGAGGATCGCTACCAAAGATAGAGCAGATTGAGGATGTTAAAATCATAAAGGGGCGTTTCATCAATGATTCAGACCTCAAGTATTGCCGCAAATCAATAGTCATTGATGAGATTATGCAAACCATACTGTTCAAAGAAGCCGATCCTTTGGGTGAAAAAATCAAAGTAGGTTCGTCAATGTTCACAGTAGTGGGTGTTTATAAAGGAGATGCAACTCGTTCTACTTCGGCTTCATTTATCCCATTGACCACAGGTCAGTTGATCTATAAAGCAAATGATCAACATGTAAGCCAAGCCATATTGACGGTCAAAAATATTTATAGTGATGAGAAAATGAAG
>JAVVZN010000229.1:0-3434 GCA_036650555.1 Rikenellaceae bacterium | reverse complement strand
TAGAGATGCGTACAGTGCCTTTAACTATTGAGAAAACAACTCTTGATCCAGAGGAGGCTCTTAAATATTGTGATGAGAACACAATTTGTATCGTACCTATTGAGGGCGTGACATGGACTGGTCTTAACGACGATGTTGAGGCGTTAGACAAGGCGCTCGATGCTTACAACAAAAAGACAGGCTACGAAATTTCAATTCATGTTGATGCTGCAACAGGTGGCTATATTCTTCCTTTCATCAAACCTAAAGAGAAATGGGATTTCCGTTTGAAATGGGTGTTGTCGATTAGCACATCGGGACATAAATTTGGGTTGGTCTATCCAGGTTTAGGTTGGGTGGTGTGGAAAGATAAGCAATATCTACCATCTGAGATGGCATTTAGCGTGAACTACCTAGGTGCGAATATCACACAGGTGGGTTTGAATTTCTCTCGTCCTGCGGCTCAGATATTAGGTCAATATTATCAGTTTATACGTTTGGGTTTCGATGGTTACAAAAAAGTGCAAATGTCTAGCATGGAGATCACTCGTTATGCACACTCTGAGATAGGAGCAATGAAACAGTTCGATGTATATAGCAAAGAGGTGGTGAATCCATTGTTTATATGGTATATGAAACCTGAATATCAGAAAAAAGCAAAATGGACGCTATACGATCTTCAAGCAGCACTACAAACCAGTGGTTGGATGGTTCCTGCATACACTTTGCCGGAGAAGATGGAAAACTACATTGTGATGCGGATTGTGTCGCGCAATGGCATGAGTCGCGATATGATGGATATGCTACTGGGCGACATCAAAAATTGCTCAGAGCAGTTAGATAAACTGGAATATCCTACTCAAACACGCATTGCCTTAGATAAAGGCGAGCACCCAAAGAAAAAAGGATTCAATCATACTTACACACATACAAAATAACAATTCAGAGTTATGGCAAACAAAATTACATCATCAACAGGGTTCAAATTGGGGGTTATGACCCTTGCAATTATGAACGTAGCTGCGGTAGTGTCGCTTCGTGGGCTGCCTGCTGAGGCGGTATATGGATTGTCGTCGGCATTCTATTATCTATTCGCAGCTATTGTCTTTTTAATTCCTACTGCTCTTGTCGCAGCAGAACTTGCCGCTATGTTCTCACAAAAACAAGGAGGGGTGTTTCGTTGGGTGGGTGAGGCTATGGGGTCGCGTTTTGGCTTTCTTGCCATCTGGTTACAATGGATTGAGAGCACAATATGGTATCCAACGGTTCTTACTTTCGGTGCTGTTTCGATAGCTTTTATCGGGATGGATCACACATCAGATATGCACCTTGCATCAAATAGCACATTCACACTTGTCACTGTGCTGGTGATATATTGGGTGGCAACATTTATCTCTCTTAAAGGATTGGGTTGGGTTGGTAAAGTTTCAAAAATAGGTGCCATGGTGGGCACTATTATTCCAGCAGCACTTCTGATTATCCTTGGTGTTGTTTATTTAAGCACTGGTGGTCACAATAATCTCGACATGCACCAGAGTTTCTTTCCTGATCTGTCGAAGTTAGACAACCTGGTTCTGGCATCCGGCATATTCCTCTTTTATGCAGGTATGGAGATGACAGGTATTCACGTTATGGATGTTAATAATCCGCGTAAAAACTATCCGAAGGCTATTTTTATTGGATCACTGATAACTGTCTTGATTTTTGTGTTAGGAACATTTGCGTTGGGTGTGATTATTCCAACTAAAGATATTAATCTTACTCAAAGTTTGTTGATAGGTTTCGACAACTACTTTAGCTATCTTAAAATGAGTTGGGCTTCGCCAATCATTGCCGTGGCTTTGATGTTCGGTGTGCTTGCTGGTGTGCTTACTTGGGTTTCGGGTCCGTCGAAAGGTATCTTTACAGTGGGTAAAGCTGGTTATCTACCTCCTTTCTTCCAAAAAACAAATAAGATCGGTGTTCAACGTAACATTCTCTTTGTTCAAGGTGCACTTGTCACTCTACTAAGTTTGTTATTCGTTGTCATGCCATCGGTTCAGTCGTTCTATCAAATATTATCGCAGCTTACAGTTCTGCTCTATCTTATCATGTATCTGCTGATGTTTGCAGCTGCCATAGTGCTACGTTATAAGCTGCCTCAAGCCGATCGCCCTTTTAGAATCGGTACAAAAACCAATTTGCTAATGTGGGTTGTTGCAGGTGTAGGATTTTTAGGTTCACTACTAGCGTTCATTCTTAGCTTTATTCCTCCTAGTCAAATTCAGACAGGTAGCAATACTGTTTGGTATCTTGTGTTATTTGGAGGTTGTGTGATAGTGGTTGGAGCTCCATTTATAATCTATGCTAATCGTAAGAAATCATGGCAAGATCCTGATGCAGCAAAAGAGTTTGCTCCTTTTCATTGGGAAACACCTATGGTTGAAACTTCATCATCAGCATCATCATCATCTTCTTCTTCTCCAACCGTGCAGTCTACCGCTTCTAAAACCGCTTCTAAAATATAGTCTTATGAAAAGAGATATTTCTATAAAAAAAATTCGTGAGGTAGTAGAAAAGAGTTACGAATTGGTTAGAAAGGAGAATGGTGGCAAAAATGCAGATTATATTCCATATCTTGCTAACGTGCCATCGGATTTGTTTGGCATCTCTATTTGTATGCCGAGTGGCGAGATAGTGGATGTTGGCGACACAAACTATTTGTTTGGTATCGAGTCGGTGTCGAAAGTGCCAACGGCTATTCTTGCCATGCAACAACATGGCACGAGTGAGGTGCTCTCTAAGATTGGATCAGATGCCACTGGGCTCCCTTTTAATTCGATAATAGCCATTCTTCTGGAAACAGATCATCCATCCACCCCACTAGTAAATTCAGGCGCTATATCGGCTTGCAGCATGATAAAGCCTAAAGGCGACTGCGTGAAGAAGTGGCATGAAATTATCACCTTCTTTGAAAAGATGTGCGCCATGAAACTCGATGTCATAGATGAATTATACAAGTCAGAGAGTGCCACAAATTTCAATAATCGTTCGATAGCATGGCTGCTAAAAAATTATCAACGTATATACGACGATCCAGATATGTCGCTCGACATCTACACTCGTCAATGTTCAATTGGGGTTTCGGCTCACGGATTGTCGGTAGCTGCTGCAACAATTGCAAATAGTGGAGTAAATCCAGTTACCAAAGCTCAGGTGTTCGATAGAGAGATTGCTCCGAAGATTATTTCCATGATCACCACTGTTGGTTTTTACGAACACACTGGCGACTGGCTTTTTGAATCGGGAATACCTGCTAAAACAGGTGTAGGTGGTGGCATCATAGGAGTTATGCCCGGCATGTTCGGCATAGCAGCATTTGCTCCCCCTATTGATGAGTTTGGCAACTCTGTAAAAGCGCAAAAAGCCATCAAAATGATTATGCAGCAACTAGATCTAAATCTATTTACATAAAT
>JAVVZN010000228.1:262-3435 GCA_036650555.1 Rikenellaceae bacterium | reverse complement strand
TAGTGGTTGGGGTTTGAATGATACAAAAGTAAGCCTACGATATGGCTATATCAAGACGTTATCGTGGAGACGGTTACGAAATAGCATAACATGATTTTGTAAAGTTATTTGCAAAACATAAAAAATCCGAGAATCAGTTTATCTATTCTCGGATTTTCGTTTTTGAAGCACTGTAAATATCTATTTTATGTTCATTTCGTCTTGTAGATAACTTGCACCTGCGAATTTGTCGATCAAAAACATGATATAACGTATATCAACCGAAATATTACGGCATAGGTCGCGATCATATTTAATATCACTCATTGTTGATTCCCAACATCTATCGAAGTTAATACCTATCAATTCGCCTTTGTCGTTGAGCACAGGGCTGCCAGAGTTTCCTCCAGTGGTGTGGTTTGATGCAATAAATGCCACAGGAACAGTGCCATCCACGCCCCAACGTCCGTAGTCTTTTGTCTTGTGAAGGTCGCGTAGACGTTGTGGAACATTATAGTCGTATATATCGGGGTTGTCTTTCTCAATTATTCCTTCTAAGGTGGATTGATGAGCATAGTTCACTGCATCGGCAGCCTTAAAGCCTTCCACTGTTCCGTAGGCAATACGTATTGTGGAGTTGGCATCAGGATAGAAGTCGCGATCTGGCTCCATCTCCATTATTGCTTTCATGTATGTGGTGTAACCGCTGCTAAGCTCTTTGTTTATTGTGAGCAGAGTGTCGGTTATGTTGTTGTCAAAGAAGTCGTTGAACGCTTTTGATAAGATATATGCAGGGTCGGTGGCAATTTTTGCTTTTATCTCTGCATCGCTGAGCTCAAGTAGCGCATCAACATTTGATTTGTCGATGAAAATAGAATTAGTGTAGATGTTATCAACAAGTGCAGCGATGTTACTGCTACTGTTAATTAAAAGTTCAGGTTGGAATTTCTTATCTACATTCTTCTCAAACTCGTTAAGTAGCGCAAGAGCGGTTTTCTTGTCGATAGGCAGGTAGTAGTTTTTATAGAAATTAGCCACATTTTCTTTTCTTAGCTCTTTGTTGTCGTTCTTATAGAGTTGATTAGCAAAGCGTGTTATCTCAATAGGTTGGAAAGCCTCGGTGTAGTAGTCGGAGGCTAGTTGATATGGTTCTAGACGTTTGTATAATTTTTCAAATGTTGGTAGTAGCTCTTTGTATTGAGGTTTGTCGGCCGCCCATGTAGTAAAACGTTCTTCGTATGCCTTTTTGTCGGCCACAACATTCATCCTACGTATGCCGCGTACCTCGCCTTGCCATTTTTTCCAAGCATTTGAGCACGATGCGTTTTTTGCAGCATACATGATACGTACCTTAGGATCTTGCGATTGATATGAGTTCATGACATCAAGTCGTAATGTGCGTAGTTTTATCTTATTCGGATCACCTTTTTGAGCAATATAATCCACTGCATCCGATGTTATGTATTCTTGAGTGCGTCCAGGGTAGCCATAAACCATGGTGAAGTCGCCCGGTTTAACCCCTTTTGTTGAGATTGTAAGTGAGCGTTTAGCTTTGTAAGGGATGTTGTCGGCAGAATATTTTGCTGGACGATTGTTTTTGTCGGCATAGATACGGAATATTGAGAAGTCGCCAGTGTGACGAGGCCACATCCAATTGTCGGTGTCGCCACCAAATTTGCCTATTGCTGACGGTGGTGCCCCAACAAGACGTACGTCGCTAAACTGTTCATAAACAAAAATGAAATATTGATTAGAGTAATACATAGACTCTATTGATGCCATACAGCCATTATCTTTTGTTGCTGCGGCAATAATCTTAGCTTTGTTCTCTTTTATTGTTTCTGCGCGTTGCTCACTACTCATTGTTGTTGTAACGCCTTTTAGCATTTCGGCAGTGACCTCGTCCATACGAATTAAAAGCGATACTTTTAGTCCATTGCATGGCAGTTCTTCGCTGCGTTTCATTGCCCAGAATCCATTTGTAAGGTAGTCGTGCTCAATAGAGCTATGTGATTGTATTTGACCGTAGCCACAATGATGATTCGTTAAGATTAGCCCCTCTGGCGAAATTATCTCGGCTGTGCAGCCTCCAAAATTCACGATAACATCTTTTAGCGATGAGTTATTAACGCTATAAAGATCTTCTGCAGAAAGTTTTAAACCTAGTTTCTGCATCTGTTTGATCTTACTTTTTCCAATCAAGCTAGGCAGCCACATCCCCTCTTCAGCAAATGCCGTAGAGAATGATAATGCAGCGATGAGCATATACAATAAAAATTTCTTCATTTTCTTTATTTTAATAATTCTTTCAATTTATGACACACTTCATGAATAGGAAGTCCCACAACATTATAAAATGACCCTTCTATTCGTTCAATTCCTACATATCCTATCCATTCTTGTATTCCGTAGGCTCCAGCCTTGTCGAAAGGACGATATTTGTCTATATAATATTCTATCTCATCGTCATCCAAATCTTTGAATGTAACAGAAGATTGAACATCGCTTGTTGATATGTTTGTGGCGGTTCTGATAGTGAATGATGTTATCACGCTATGTGATCGTCCAGATAAAGTTTTTAACATCATAGTGGCTTCAGTTTTATTTTTAGGCTTTCCAAAAACATGATCATCAAGTAACACTATGGTATCGGCAGTGATGATAACGTCGTTTTTCCCGATGGTAAGAGGATAGTTCTCCGCCTTCAACTCAGATAGATAGCGAGCAATCTCTGCTCCTTTAAGATTATCGGGGTATGTTTCTGTTATATCATTGTTGCTAAGCACATTAAATTGAATACCTGCCCCATCCAAAAGTTCTTTCCGCCGCGGTGATCCTGAAAAAAGTATAATTCTATAATGGTTAAGTTTATCTAAAAACAACATAATTATAATATAATAATTTACGTAAAGATAGTTAAAAACGGCATCACATCCAAAAAATATCTAAAAAATTTGGATAGCAGAAAAAAATTACTACCTTTGCACTCGCAAGTAAGAAGGTGCCATAGCTCAGTTGGTAGAGCAAAGGACTGAAAATCCTTGTGTCCCTAGTTCGATTCTTGGTGGCACCACTTGAAAGTCAGAGAGTTACTCAAAAGGTAACTCTCTTTTTTTGTTTATATATCCTATGGTTTTACGCATGATTCATCTTATAATATATAGCTTACTCATAGATTATCAAATTGTCAGCTT
>JAVVZN010000228.1:0-252 GCA_036650555.1 Rikenellaceae bacterium | reverse complement strand
ACAGATATAGATCCGTACAGATTATACTTTCCACTGTTCTTTCTGCAATGCTTCTTTCAATATTACTTTATTGAGTCGTTTTCCATTTGAATGAATCATATACAAGGCACATCGGCGCACCACATTGGTGATGGATCCGCCCGAAAGTTCGGTCTCGGCGGCGATAGCGATGAGTTCGTCGGCATCTTCGCCCAGCCATTCCTTAGGGAGCATCTTGCGCCACAAGTCTGCACGCAGTTCCGTTGTTGGCAT
>JAVVZN010000227.1:0-3452 GCA_036650555.1 Rikenellaceae bacterium | reverse complement strand
TGAATGATCGTGTGGTTTATGCTGAGGGCACTACTGCCAATCAAGAGGCGCTAACCAAAGCAGGTGTCTACGGAATTTCACTACCTCGTAGATTTGGAGGTTTGAATTTTTCACTTGTTCCTTATGTGATGTCGTGTGAACTTGTTTCGCGTGCCGATGCTGGTTTTGGAAACATTTGGGGTTTGCAAGATTGTGCTGAAACTCTTCATGAGTTTGCTAGCGAAGAGATAAACGCTGAGTATCTCCCACGTATAAACAAAGGCGACACTTGTGCTATGGATCTTACAGAACCAGATGCAGGTAGTGATCTTCAAGCTGTTATGCTAAAAGCTCATTGGGATGATAAAAAAGGCACTTGGATCTTGAATGGTGTCAAACGTTTTATCACTAATGGCGATGCTGAAATTGCTCTAGTGTTAGCTCGTAGCGAGGAAGGCACTTCAGATGCAAGAGGTTTATCGTTGTTTGTTTACGACAAAAAACATATGGCAGTTAAGGTTCGTCGTATAGAGCATAAGTTAGGTATCATCGGTTCTCCTACATGTGAGCTTGTGTTTACAAACGCGCCTGCTAAATTGGTTGGCGACACAAAAATGGGTTTAATACGCTATGTCATGGGTTTGATGAACTCCGCTCGTTTAGGCGTTGGGGCTCAATCTGTTGGTATATCTGAGGCTGCTTATCGTGAAGGACTAAAATATGCTCATGAGCGTGTTCAGTTTGGCAAGGCAATCATTGAGTTCCCAGCTGTTTATGAGATGCTAACAAACATGAAAGCAAAACTTCATGCCTCACGTGCAATGCTTTATGAGACAGCTCGTTTTGTTGATGTTTACAAATGTTTCTACCACATATCAAAAGAACGTAAGCTAGAAAAAGAGGAGCGTGATGAAATGAAATTTTACTCTCGTTTGGCAGATGCCTACACTCCACTTTTGAAACTTTTCACTAGTGAATATGCAAATGAAGTGTCGTACGACTCATTACAGATTCATGGCGGATCTGGTTATATGAAAGATTACCAAATAGAGCGTTTAGTTCGTGATGCTCGCATCACAAACATCTATGAAGGAACATCTCAGTTGCAAGTTGTTTCGGCTATTCGTGGTGTAACCACAGGTGCTTACTTGTCGCAAATAAAAGTGTATGAAGAGCAAGCCGCAGGCAGTGAGTTTACAAATCTAAAACGAATGTTGAAAGAGATGACAGCCCAATATGAGAAAGCTGTTAAAGATGTAATAGAACATCAATCTGCAACTATCGACTACATTGATTTCCATGCTCGCCGATTGGTCGAGATGGCTGGACACATCATTTTAGGTTATCTTCTCCTTCTACAAGCAGATAAAGATGAAGAGTATAGAGTTAGCGCAGCAGCCTACATTCGTATGGGTCAAGCTAAAAACAGCGCTCACAAAGAATATATCACAAACTGTAACACAGATGATCTAGGATTGTTTGAAACTGTTAAAGAGGAATATTTGTAATTATTTCACTGGCAGTGACAAATTAAAATATATTTAAGGTAAGGCATGATTTTTAACCGGACAACAATAGATAATAATTATGATTTTTTTGAAGATTTCAAGACTGGACGACCTAATTTTTTTCCTGCTGCCTTAGCTTTGGCTAAACCGACTAAAGTACGTTTAGCACGTAGGCGCGCACCAAGTTCGTTGATGCCAGAAAGCAACAATATATTATCTGATGATATACTATACCACGGCTCAGACAAAGATTCAAATTCAATATTTTTATCAACAAGAGAAATAGTAACAGATATTAACTCTGATATGCTAGTGAAAAAGTCAAGACTAAACACCACTACTCTATCACCTTTATCGAGCGTTTTAACAAAATCTTCAAACGATTGATTTATATAAATATTGTCGGATTCAATACCCGCACTATTCATTATGTTCACGATTGACTGAAACTCCGATACAGAAGCCACAGATTGAATATACCCTTTTTCCATTATCAATTTTTGTTATTATTTACAACATATTATTTTGCGGTAATAAATCATCGTTTTTACCTTTGGTTCATTTAACCATTGCATTTTAACTTTATAAAGGTACTTTAATTAAAGATCTACTTTAGTATATTTATGGGAAAAGTAATATACCATATTGGGTAATTCTATTATCAATTTAGATAATTCTATTGTCAATTTAGATAACTTTATTATCAATTTGAATAACTTCATTATCAATTTAGGTATTTTCATGACTAACATAGTGAATTTACTCAAATTGGTAAATGCTTTGAATTTATTAGACTATCTTTACGTATGTAATAATACACAACAAAACTAATATAATCTTGGATCAAATAAATTACATATATTACAGTAAAGCTGTATTTATGACTGTTATAATTTTCATGTTTATTGGAATAGCTATAAGATGGGAGACAGAGGCTAAAATTCATAAAACGATCGCATTAATGTCGATACTGGTTTTAATACTTTGTGTATTAGACTTTATACTATGTGAAACCTTTGAATATCATCCACTAATGTTACGTGCAGGAAGTAGTTTCGGAACATTATTTTTCAATATACTTATTACATCATTTATATACATATACTTTAAACAACTATTAGAACCCATAACATTAACAACAAAATTAATGCTCAAGATAAATGCACCATTAATAGTTGTTGTGGCATGTTATTCAATATTATCATTATTCAGGTTCAAATCCTTACCTAACTACAATATTGATGAACTTATTGTAAACCTACCAACCAATCCATTTGCTATATTGTGGTTTATTGGAACAATAATATTTTGTATATATACATTATTGACTTTAAGGCTCATGTATAAATCCACCATTAATGTATTAAACATGAGAAATAACACTCCAATACGATCTAATTTGAAATTTTATTTCTCATTTTTTATTTATGTACTACTATGGTTGATGGCCATATTTAGATTTACATACTATCTTTTAATTAATAAGAACAACGATGATCTAACTGAATCCATAAGCATATCTATAATTTTTATTTTTATTTACATATTTTCATATATCCATACAAATACCTCTATACAGATTAATGAACTTATTAAGCAAAATACAAATTCCACAAAAGATAATATTACAATAAATCGCTCAACAATATTTCATGACAAATCATTAATAGACAGATTAGATGATTTAATGATACGCAAAGAAATATTCAAACGGAATGATTTAACGACAACAATTTTAGCCAAAGAAATTGGAATATCGCGTAAAAAGTTATATTTCATAATTAAACAACAACGCAATGCCACATTCATTGATTATATTAATAGTTATAGACTAGAATATGCAATACAATTAATGTCTGATAAACAACATATAGAGCTAACAATAAACCAAATAGCAAATTTATCAGGATTTAATTCACTAAAAACATTCACCAAGTTTTTCAAATTAAAATATGCTACAACTCC
>JAVVZN010000226.1:0-3459 GCA_036650555.1 Rikenellaceae bacterium | reverse complement strand
ATAAGCTCTATCATCTTGGCATAAAGCTATACAGGTCTATATCCATACTCTTTGTCAACAATCCATCAATTGATTAAGTCATATCAATGATAATCTGAAATAATAATTGTAATACTCTTTGTATAAATAAAAAATTTAGATACTTTTGTCTATATGTAAGTGATCGCAAGTAATTGCTTACATATTTATTGTAGTTAGTATAATCAAAAGCACGATGTGCTTAGTTTTAATCGATAAAATATTATATTATGACAACATCACTAACCGTAAAAACTTTATCGTACAAAGAAAGTAAGAGTTATACGCTAGCATTTGCTTTTATTGCTGCCAACGTCATTCTACCTCAACTGTTTCATCTGCTAAATTTTGGTGGTGCAGCATTTTTGCCTATTCTGCTATTTACATTGGTTGCAGCAGCAACCTATGGCATGACAGCAGGCATTGTAACCGCTATTTTTTCGCCTATCATTAGTGCAGCACTATTTGGTATGCCAACTCCTGAAATGACTACAATCCTTATCTCTAAAGGATTAACATTAGCTCTTGTGCTTGGTTACACTGCAAACAAATTTTCTAAAATATCAATTTTTAGTATTGTTGTTGCCATTGCAGCCTATCAGATTGTTGGATTTGTTGTTTCGACAGCTATTTTCGATATGAAATTTGCAACCGACGCAATGTTAATTAGCTATCCAGGTGTTATAATGCAACTAATCGGTGGTTATTTTTTAGTTAAAGTAATTTCTAAGTAGGTGGAATACAATTTTGAAACCATAAAAAAACTTATATCTGAATTTGAATTTTCAGAAGATTTTGACATGGTTGTTGCCGTGGCAAACGGAGGCATTATTCCTGCTGCTATGATAAACCAAAAGTTAGGGAAAGAGTTTAATATCATTAAAATATCTCTACGCGATAGTGCTCAGAAACCAATGTTTGATGAGCCACGATTAGTTTCACAAGTCACATTCGATCCATTTGGTAAATCGTTGTTACTAGTCGAAGATCGAGTAAAGACAGGAGCATCATTAAAAAAAGCAAAACAAATACTTCTCGATATGGGAGCCAAAAGTGTAACTACATTTGCAACAAACGGTAAGGCCGACTACTCTCTTCTCGACGTGGATTGTTTCAAATTTCCATGGTTATTATAACAATTTGTTATATATAAAACATCATAATAATTTTTACATTATTTAATAATTGAAAAATGGAACGTAAAGATTTTTTAAAGAGCGCATTCGCAGCATCAATCGTCACTGCAATAGATTTCTCAAACCTCAAAACGGTGCTTGCAGGCACGGAAACTGTGGCGCAAACCGACATAAAAAACAATATGGTGGCAGTTATGGGTGGAGAGCCAGTGCAGATGCTAGATAAAATGCTCGCAGAATATGGCGGAATAGGCAAATTTGTTAAAAAAGGCGATGTAGTGGTGTTAAAACCAAATATTGGTTGGGCTAAAACAGTGGAGATGGGTGCAAATACCAATCCTTTGCTTGTTGGTGCAATGGTGAAATACTGTTTAGCAGCAGGAGCAAAAGAGGTTCGTGTTTTCGACAACACATGCAACGAATGGAAGAGCAGCTACAAACTAAGCGGCATTGAAGATGCGGTAAAAGCAAACGGTGGCAAAATGATACCAGCAAACGACGAGTCGTATTATAGCGAAGTATCACTTCCTGATGCTGTAAAAATGAAAAATCCAAAAATCCATAAAGCACTACAAGAGTGTGATGTATGGTTTAATATGCCTGTTTTGAAAAACCATGGTGGCGCAAAAATGACCATCTCCATGAAAAACTATATGGGAATACTTTGGGATAGAGGTTTTATGCACGAACACGATCTCCAACAATGTATTGCCGACATATGCACATATCCTAAGAAACCAGCTCTACATATTGTTGATGCTTACCGTGTCATGAAACAAAACGGACCGCAAGGTAAGAGCATTGAAGATGTTGTTATATCAAAAGGATTATTTGCATCATCGGATCCTGTGGCAGTGGACACTGCGGCAGTAAAGTTTTTCAATCAAGTTAAAGAGATGGATATAAACACAGTGACCCATATAAAATTGGGAGAGAAATTACACCTAGGAACAAGTGACCTATCTAAAATTAATATCAAGAGAATAAAAATAGGTTAGTGCCCGATAAAATTACTAAAATGTTAAGGTATTTAAGAATTGCGATAGCAATTGTTGTTGGAGCACTTTTTCTATATGTGTTCACAGGTTTCAGCGGCTCGGAAGAATCAAGGTTTATTGCTCGTATATCACATCTACAAATTGTGCCAGCTTTAATTGCAGGATTTACAGTAATCACAATTGCTTTTTTAATATTGACACTACTTTTGGGACGTATATATTGTTCAGTGTTGTGTCCTCTCGGATTATTACAAGATCTAATATCGAGAATAAGCAACATGGTTAAAAAATTAATGAAACGCAAGAAAGAGCGCCGAGGATATTATAAAGCGCACACCATTCTACGTTACTCTTTTTTAGTGGCAACGGTGATCGGGTATTTTGCTGGAGGTAGCATACTACTATTAATTTTAGATCCATATTCTAATTTCGGACGTATAGCAACAAATCTTTTCAAACCGATAGTGTTGTTAATAAACAACATAGGGGCTAAATTACTTCAAATGATAGGTAGTTTTTACCTATATGCCGTTGAAGTTGATATACTATCTGTGGGTTCATTTCTGTTTTCGATTGCCTTGCTTATTATATTAATTGTAATGGTGGTCAAACGTCATAGATTATGGTGTAACACAATATGTCCTGTGGGAACTCTGCTTGGCGTTATCTCAAAGGTGTCATTGTTTAAGATCACAATCGATCATTCAAAATGTACGCATTGCAAAAAATGCGTAACAAACTGTAAATCGCATTGTATCGACGATAAAAATGGATATGTCGATTACTCTCGCTGTGTTGTATGTTTCAATTGTCTGACTCAGTGTAGAACAAATGCTGTTGGATTCAAGTTTAATCCTAAGATATTAAGATGCAAAAATGTGGATGAAGTGGTTGTATCGCAAGAAAGTAAGGAAGTGGTTGTGTCGCAAGAAAATACAAAATCACGTCGCGAATTTATCGCATTAGTCGCAACATCGTCTGTGCTACCTATCGTCGAAAAAACTGAGAGCAAACTACGTCTAAATGCCTCTCGTTATCCTATGCCTCCGGGTGCTGGATCATTGGATGAGTTTCAGAAAAGATGCACTGCATGCAAGTTGTGCGTTTCACATTGTCCATCGCATTTGTTACGCCCAGCACTATTTGAGAATGGTATAAACGGATTTATGCAGCCTTACATGAGTTTTAATGTTCACAAATTTTGTGAATATGAGTGTAAAGCATGTATTGATGTCTGCCCTAACCATGCACTTCAACCAATTACATTGGAGCAAAAGAAACTAACTCAAGTAGGTGTAGTTCATTTC
>JAVVZN010000225.1:0-3459 GCA_036650555.1 Rikenellaceae bacterium | reverse complement strand
GTCACGCAATTGCATCAAACGGATATTACAACTCTGATTATCGCGCAGGATACATCACCTCACGCGGAATAAATGATCAAGTTGAATATGCAGATCAAACTGCGGTAGTGCCTCAAACAGGTGGTGGATGGGATTACACCAATATTAGAAGAATCAACATCATGCTATCAAATATTGAAGGCAGCCAGATGACCAACAACGAGAAAGATCATTGGAAAGCGGTTGGATTATTTTTCCACTCATTCAACTATATTGAGCTTATCATGCGTTTTGGCGATGTTCCATGGATAGATTTCGTATATAAAGAGGAAGATGCCTTAAAAGAGATCGAACGCATACCTCGTGAGCAAGCTGCCGACAATGTTCTGGCAAACTTGAAATGGGCGGAGGACAATATGAATAAAACGATGTCGCTAGATTATGATGGTAAGAACACGATCAACAAGAATGTGGTTATGGCATTGATAAACCGCTTTGCACTTCAAGAAGGAACATGGAGGAAGTATCACAAATCAGGTGGCGACTATATTCCTTATTTGAAAGAGGTCGTACGCACAGGCGATATACTGTTCAAACTATATCCCAATATTGCAGCCGACTACGACAAAAAATTTAATAGTGAAGATCTAAGCACTTATCAAGGCATGATCCTCTACAAGGAATATTCACAAGCATCTATGAAACATCAGATCGGAGGGCTGGAACGTTCGTCGTCGAGCCCATACGAAACACATAAGGCTATGGTGGAGATGTTCCTATCTCAAAATGGACTTCCTATTAAAAATGCAAGCAACACAACCTATGATGGCGACAAAACAATGTACGATGAGTTTCGTAATCGTGACTTTCGTCTTCTTCTTAATGTCACCCCACCATTTAAGGTGACAGGTGCCGGCTCAATGAATAAATGGGGATTCACAAAGGATCCTAAAGATCGTGAATATATAGACTATATGAGAGCTAATTGCCGTCCGTTTGGTAAACAACTTCCATTAATGAATGCAGCAGCACCATCGTATGGATCAGTAGTTGGCAATGTTCCTCACTTCTTAGGACAAGATGGACAACCATTTTGCGTGAGCCGCTCAGGATATTACATGTGGAAACACTACAACTTGGAAGACAACAACCCAGCGGCAAACAACAGTTTCGATATGCCAATATTTGCAATAGAAGAGATACTTCTAAACTATGCCGAGGCAAAATTTGAATTAGGCGAGTTCAGTCAAGATGTTGCAGACAAAACCATCAATAAACTACGTCCACGAGCAAAAGTTGCACCAATGGATGTTTCTTTAATCAACAACTCATTCGATCCTGAAAGAGATCAAACTGTTGATCCTGTTCTGTGGGAGATACGACGTGAACGCATTACTGAACTTTTCGGAGAGGGATTCGGGTTCTACGATATACGTCGCTGGAAAAGGGCAGACTGGTTTATCAATCGCAAACAAATTGGCGTTTATGTACACCGCACTGACCTTGGCGGACTAAAAGATGCTGTTAAGATCGACGGAGGCGGCAAAGAGGGATATGTATATCTATATTCTGATCCAGTGAAAGAGATGGGTAAAGGCTGGAAAGACACATATTACCTTTATCCTATACCTCGTCAAGAGCTCACTTTAAATAAAAAACTCATACAAAATCCAGGATGGGATTTAGAATAAAACATCGCTAAATACCTTTAAAAACAACTCAATACTGTCTAGATTTTAAAAACAAATTTAGACAGTTTTTTATCATAATAAAACAAACATAAATGGGAAAACTTATAGCTATAATTATCATATTATTCTCACTTTCAACTTCGCATGCTCAGGTGTCGAAACCTATTGCCGCTCCTATGGGCTGGAACAGTTTCTGCTCTTATGGAGTCTATCTCAATCAAGACGATGCAATAAAACAGATTGAGCAACTCGCAAAACGATATAAAAAATATGGCTACAATCATTTCATAATTGATGCAGGATGGTTTGGGGAATTTAACATGCAAAAAGGGACTTTAATCCCTGCTGAACGACACGCACGCGATGTACACATCAATGAGTTTGGACTTCTTCAGCCATCAAACTGTTATTTCTCAAATGGGCTTAAAGTTTTAGCCGACCTTTGCCATAGGAAAGGACTTAAATTTGGGATCCACATAATGAGGGGTATTCCTCGCAAGGCGTATGAAGAAAACTGCAAGATCTACGCCACAAACTACACGGCAAGAGATATTGCCGACACGGTCCACACATGCAAATGGAACCATCAAAACTACGGTGTGAACATGTCTAAACATGGCTCACAAGAGTTCTATAATAGCTTGATCAATCAGATAGCGTCGTGGGGTGTTGATTTTTTGAAGGTAGACGATATTGTGGCCTACCCCAAAGAGATTAAAGCCATAGTAGATGCCATCAATCAGTGCGGACGAGAGATTACCCTAAGTTTGAGCCCTGGCGATAATGTAGATATAAAAAATGTTGATTCGTTTAAGGAGGCAAATATGTTAAGAGTAACCCACGATATTTGGGATGACATGAGAGGCATAAACTCATGTTTTAAAGCATGGCGCAAATGGCAAGGGAGCCATGAACAACATTTCTTTATAGATATGGATATGATTTCATTCGGAGAATTACAGAAACTGTCGATAAAAAGAGATAGTAGTGTTGTAAGAAGGGAGGATGAGAAATTATCAAACATAGAACTGCTAAGCGGGAAAGGCTACCACAGACAATGCCTCCTGACAAGAGAGCAGCAACGCACATTTATCACGTTACGAGCAATGACAGCATCACCACTTATGATAGGCGGCGATTTAATATCTATGGATAGCTATTCATTTATGCTACTTACCAAAAAAGAGATGATAAGATGCAATCAAATTGGGATCACAGGAAAATTAATATGGGAACACAACGACTGTGAGGGTTGGCAAACAGAGGAGAAAAATTGCTCCAACGGCTGGATAGCTATATTCAACAGAAGCGATCAAACCAGAGAAATATCGATAAACGATGAAACTCTAGGGTTAAATCTAAGTAAATATCATATTAAAGACATCTGGGCTAACAAAAAAATAAATGAGAATGATTTAATATCATTAAAGGCCAACGACACCATTTTTATGAGATACAAGGCAAAAAGCAAGTAGCAAAACTCCATAAAAGCAAAACCCCCATTTCTTTTGAAATGAGGGTTTTTGCATAAACGCGCAAATATTAATATTTTTCTAACTTAGATAGATTATCAGCAATAGCCTCATCACTAAGAATATAGTTTGTAAGATCGCCGGCAAGGTATTTATCATACGATGCCATATCTATTAATCCATGACCCGATAGGTTGAAAAGTATCACTTTGCTCTCGCCACTCTCTTTACAAGCTTTAGCCTCGTTTATTGCCGCGGCAATAGCATGGCAAGATTCTGGGGCAGGAATAATACCTTCAGTGCGTGCAAACAAACAC
>JAVVZN010000224.1:0-3461 GCA_036650555.1 Rikenellaceae bacterium | reverse complement strand
ATATTTCTCTTCGCCATCTGGTTTATCTTCTTCTGTACCTTCACACTAGGTGAATATCCTGTTGCTGGCATTGAATGGTTTGTGGAGTGGCTTAAATCTTTTGTCGATAATATAATGGCAGATGGTGCTTTTCGTGATCTTGTTGTCGATGGCATTATCGGTGGAATAGGGAGCGTGATTGTTTTCTTACCGAACATATTATTGTTGTTTTTGTTTATCTCATTCTTAGAAGATAGTGGCTACATGGCTCGTGCAGCGTTTATCATGGATAAGCTAATGCACAAAATTGGATTACATGGCAAATCATTTATTCCGCTTGTCATGGGTTTCGGCTGCAACGTGCCAGCTATCATGTCTACTCGTATCATTGAAGACCGCAATAATCGTCTGCTTACTATGCTGATTATTCCGTTTATGTCGTGTAGTGCTCGACTGCCTGTTTATCTTTTGATTGTTGGCGCTTTCTTTCCTGAAAATGCAGGTAACATGCTATTTTTAATATATTTAATTGGAATTGTAGTTGCAATTATCACTTCGCTCCTCTTTAAAAAGATACTTTTCAAAGGTAAAGACAATCCATTCGTCATGGAGTTACCCCCATACCGTATACCAACCACACGTTCTTTAGTAAAGCACATGTGGCAGAAGGGATCTCAATATATTCAAAAGATGGGAGGTGTGATATTAGTTGCCGTCGTAATCGTATGGACGTTGAGTTATTATCCTAAACGCGAAAATTATATATCGAAATATCAATCTAAAATAGAGCAGGTCGTTAATCAATATCCAGAAGGTGATGCTCGTAATGACGCCTTAGAAAAAATTGAAAATGAAATTAGTTTTGACCACTCGTCTGGTAGTTACCTAGGTAAGATAGGTCAATTTGTTGAGCCTGTGTTCTCTCCACTCGGATTTGATTGGAAGTTAAGCGTGGGTTTGTTGTCGGGAATAGCTGCAAAAGAGATTATAGTATCTACCATAGGGGTGTTGAACCAGATCGACAACACCGACACTGCTCACCCATCTAAGCTTGCTGATAAGCTACGTAGCGACACTTACCCAGATGGTGAGGTAGTATTTAATAAGGGAGTTGCTTTTTCGTTCTTAGTTTTTGTGTTGATATATTTTCCATGCGTAGCAGTTGTCACCACCATTCGTAGAGAGAGTAAATCTGCAAAATGGGCTATACTAACTGTGCTATACACCACCATGCTAGCATGGATTGTGAGTTTTGCAGTATATCAAATATCGCAAAGTTCACTCTTCTCATAAAGTAGACTTAAAAGCTGTTTTAATTTACTCTAATTTATAGTAATTATTTCATTTAAGAAGCTGTTTTAATTTAGAAGCTGTTTTAATTTATTAATTTTGTTCTTTTCGGCTCTTTTTGCCCCTCTTTTCGCTTTGTAAATCTTCGTTTAGCTCGCTAAAATAGGATTACCGAACAAAAACTAAGACAAAAGGAGCTATAAAATAACTTCGATAACAAATTAAAACATCTTCTAAAGCATTCCCACTTTTTTATTGATAGAATCAATTATCCTTCTATCAAAATTACTCAAATAAATAAGGGTTGTTTTTTCTGAGTTATGTCCTAATCCTTCAGAAATAACTGCTGTTGGTGCGCCATCTTCTTTTGCTATTGATGCCCAGCTATGACGAGCCACATAGGCAGTTAGCGTTGTATTGATATTTGCTAACGCAGCCACTTTTTTTAGATGATAATTGATTTGCGAGTAGGCAGATTTATACCTTTTGCGCAATGAGTACATTTGATTTCTATTGATCATTGGAAGAACAAATTCTTGGTCAATATTGTATTTGTTTAGCAGCTTTTGTATTGGTTCGGTTATAGCAATTTGTATTGGTTGTTGTGTCTTGTGACGTTGGTAATATATAACATTATCAATTATGTCAGTATGCCTAAGATATAGTATGTCGATTGGTGCCATACCTTGCGTGTAGAAGCTGAACATAAAAAAATCTCGTGCCTCTTCTAATTGAGGGTCTTTATATAAATCCAAATGGGCTATGCGCCTAACCTCATCTTTTTTTAATGCTCGTTTTACAGTTTTCACATTACGAATAGAATATTTATGAAAAGGATTATTTTGGTGCGAAATTATTCCATCATCAGATGCACGATTATAGATTGTACGTAGGTTTCGCATATAATAATTTATGGTATTTTGAACAGCACCTGTGGAAATTAGAAAGTTCTCATAAGAGCGTAGAAACGTTAAATTTATATCATCAAATGTAATTCTTTCCTCCCCTATATATCGTTGTAGTGATCGTAGTGTTGATTGATAGGCTTCTGCTATACCGATCTTTCCAATACGTTTTTTCTCGTTAATCTGGTTTTGTAGATAAACAAAAAGAAAAATATCGTTTTTGTTTTTTCTGTATCGTGCGATAATATCGGCTACTGTAAAATCAATCCCACTCTCTTGTAGGTAATTTAATTTAAACAATAGATCATTCTTTATTTTTCTAATCTGGTCGTTAATCTCCTTTACCTGTTTTCGACAAAGTAATTTGTCGTTACGAAATACAGCACACTCATTTTTAGCATCAAAATTCTCTTCACACAAGTCATAACTGAGATGCATCACTCGCTTTTTACGCTGGTGAATAATCTGTATGACCAACGAATAACCGCCACTTTTTTTTATCCTTTCTTTGCTTAATACAGCCTTTATGGATGCCATTTTGTTTCTTATTTAGTTAATTAATGTTATATTGTATGCAAAATTAACATAATCCTATAATTATTATTAATATTATTTAGCAAATTACATGCTAATAATATTAATGTATAGATATATTAGTTGTTATATAGTACAAAATATTGTGTCGATATAATTAACTATAATATAGGTGTTTATATAAAAATATGTTAGGTATTCTTTTGTAAAAAATTGTTATTTAGCCTACTTAGAGTGATTAATATAACTATGATAAATTGTCATAATGGAAATAGGTTCGTTTTTTTATATGACATTAACGATTGATTTTTTATATTGTTGTTTTATGAATAAAAAATATTGTTATTTGATTAAAATTATGCCTTACATAGATGTAAAACCGAAGGAGCTGCGCGACAACTTCTGAAAATTATAAGAGGGGTTTACATTTTTTGAGGCGCTGCAAGTGCATACAAAAAAAGACTTATATCGTGGAAACGATATAAGTCTTTTTTTTATTACCAATGGCTTTGGCTATAATTTCCAAGCTACTAATACATCAACGTGCAATGAATCAAAGTTAATCATATGATTACATGCCACGTTCGAAATTTTTAACGGGCAGCAATAATTGTTTTTACTCAATTACAATCTTGCTAGCATATTTTTTATGTTGTTTTCTATGCGTTCCGGAATGTTGTCGGAATGTGTCTTAACAAATTTCTCACCTGTGATACATTCGTAAAGTTCAATATATCGCTCACTTACGCTCTC
>JAVVZN010000223.1:0-3480 GCA_036650555.1 Rikenellaceae bacterium | reverse complement strand
AAAAAAAGAGCACAGAACACAATAAAACTATTTTTTACAGTTATTAGCTTCAAATCAACACATTCATTATTACAGCCCTATAAAGGCGTTATTTCCACTATTTTACCTTTAGAACTATATTTAAGCAGCCACAAAGGTAATAAATTTTTAAAGATATTAGCAAAACTAACTCTTTATTGATGTTATAATATGCACTCCAAAACTTCTCATTCCATTTTACCCGCCGACTCATTAAAATTTTGTTCCAAAAATTTAGCCTTAGAAGCTGTTTTTAATTTGTTATCGCAGTTATTTTAGAGTTAATTTGTCATAGTTCTTGTTCTGAAAATCCGATTTTAGCGAGCTAAAAGATGATTTATAGAGCGGAAATTGGGGCAAAAAGAGCCGAAAAGAACGAAATTTTTAAATTAAAACAGCTTCTTAAACTGAAAAATAATTACCTTTGTTCCAAATTGACATTTAAAAATAGAGATGACTAGTTATTTGCCCAAAACGTTTTATTTAGCACTATTATTGTTTTTTTCTGGTATATTATGTAACGCACAGAACCATACATCATTCAAATTAAAAACAGTTGTGATTGATGCTGGACATGGTGGCAGGCCAGGTGCTGTCTACGGATCTATACATGAAAAAGATATTACCCTTGCCGTTGCGCTTGCATTGGGCAAAAAAATATCCGACACCTATCCAAACATAAAAGTAGTTTACACACGCCGCAGCGACATCGACATTGAACTCTACAAACGAGGCAAGATTGCAAACGATGTCACCTCCGACCTATTCATATCTATCCATGTGAATGCTTCAACATCGAAAACTGCCTGTGGAACCGAAACTTTTATCATGGGCTACGACAAAAGCGCTCAAAACATGGAGGTGGCAATGAAAGAGAATGAGGTGGTGACGCTAGAAAAAGATTACAAACAGAAATATGAGGGTTTTGAACCAAATTCTGCTGAGTCATACATTATATTTTCGCTCATGCAGTATTCATATATATCACAAAGCTCACTTCTAGCCTCTCTCATACAAGAGGAGTTTAAGCAAACCACTCCGATGATTAGCCGTGGAGTGAAACAAGCTCCATTTGTGGTGCTATGGCAAGCTGCAATGCCTAGCGTGCTTACAGAGATAGGATTTTTATCAAATGCAGCCGACAGAAAATTCATTACATCAACCGAAGGACAAGAAAAAATAGCAGGTTCTATTTTCAACGCATTTAATAGATATAAAAATTTTGCCGAAGGAGATGACGCCACGCAAGCCTCGCAAACGAAAGAAATTTCCAAAAAACCAGCAGTAGAAGCTCCAGCGATTGTAAAAGAGCCTATCACATTTAAAGTTCAAATCTTAACAACAACAAAATTACTAAAGATCAATTCTCAAAATTTTGACAGATTCAGTTCTATGGTTGAAATGAAAAACATAGGTAATGAATATAAATATTTTGTGAAAGGGTGTGAAAATTACAAAGATGCACTATCTTTGCAAATTGAACTTAAAAAATTAAAGTTTAAAGATGCGTTTGTTGTTGCTTATAGGGGTGACACTCAGATAAAAGTGAGCGACGCATTGAGAGAAACAGGATTGTAATATAAGTACTATTATATTATAAAATAATAATAAAGAGCACAATGTGCTTGTTTAATTTAAAGATTTTAAAATGAAAATCCGCAAAGAAGTAAAAATGGGAATCTTTGCCATTGCCATGTTGGCAATTGCATATTGGGGTATAAATTTTCTGAAAGGTATTGATATATTATCTTCTAATAATGAATACTATGCCTACTACGAAAAATCAGAAAACATTGAAATATCATCACCAATATTAATTCGTGGTATAAAGGTGGGAAGTGTCACTAACGTTGAGATAAGCACCATTCAATCAAAGGTAAAGATGACTCTAGCCATAAAAAAGAAGTATAAACTACCTATCGACTCCGAAGCTGAAATAACAAATAAATCAATGTTAGGTGGCAAGGCAATCGTTATTAAAGTGGGTGGCTCATCTGAGGTATTAAAAAAACAATCAGAGATTAAAGGTGTAATCGACAACAACATGTCCGAGCAGATCGACGAAGTAAAGACTAAGCTCTACGAAGTGGTGTCAAATCTAACCAAAACATTGCAAGATATTGATAATTTGCTTAGTGAAGAGAATATTAAAAATTTATCTGCCACCTTTAACAACATAAATAAAACCACAGAGGGGCTAAATAAGATTGTGAACAGTAATAAAATTCCAAACATAATTGCAAACCTAGAGAGCGTAACTGCCGATTTCAAAAATTCTACTCCTTCTTTGAAAAGCACGCTCCACAATATTGATTCAATTACCTCAGCAATAAAAAACTCCGATGTTGAATCATTATTAACATCTATAAATACCACTGTCACGGATCTAAACAAAACAGTGGTTGCAATAAACAATGGTCAAGGTAGCGTTGGAAAGCTTATCTATGATCCATCACTCTACAACAATCTTGATAAAGCCACCGTTGATCTATCGGCACTACTCTCTGATCTCAAATCAAATCCAAAACGATATGTACATTTTTCTCTATTTGGAGGCGGTAAAAAAGATAAAAAAGATAAGAAATAACGTTGTAATCTCTATTTGATCTACAATAATAGCTCTTTGGTCTAATATATTTCATAAAGGATATTTGTAGTATTAGTTTTGACGTATCAAAATGATATTAAATAATACTACAAATATGAAAAACTTACTTACTCTTGTTTTAACCTTACTCATCGCAATAGTGGCGATTGATGTAGATGGTCAAACCACCGCACCACGTCTTGCATCAGTTAGTGGTGTGATTATAGATGGACAAGACAATCAACCTATGATTGGTGCCACAGTCATTATTAAAGGCACAACCAAAGGTGATATCACTAATGAAAAAGGTGAATTTAATATCGTTGGCATTCCTCGTGGCAAAGAAACTACCATAGCAGTAAGTTACCTAGGCTATAAAACTTTTGAGTTTCCCTATAAGCCAACTGCATCAAGAAACACCATAAAAGAACAAATAAAACTTATCGCCGACGATATAAAAATCGACGAGGTGGTGGTGGTGGGTAGCGCACCCGTTGCCGTTCAGATGGGCGACACCACACAATACAACTCCGGAGCCTACAAAACCAATCCTGATGCCTCAGCCGAAGACTTAGTTGCAAAGATGCCCGGTTTTCAAGTTTCCGAAGGCAAAGTTCAAATTCAAGGAGAAGAAGTAACACGTGTTTACGTTGATGGAAAAAACTACTTTAAAAACGATCCCACAACAGCACTAAACTCTCTTCCTGCCGATGCCATTGAGAGCATTCAATTATTTGACGAAAAAAGCGACAAAAGTAAATTCACAGGAGTCGATGATGGTAATCGCACTAGGACAATCAATATTGTAACTAAAGCGAAGAAGAATAGCGTTAGAATGGGTGATTTCATTGGTGGCTACGGCACTGACGACAAAT
>JAVVZN010000222.1:0-3497 GCA_036650555.1 Rikenellaceae bacterium | reverse complement strand
CGTGAGTTGTGTTGCACTTTTCAACTTATCGCAAGGTCTTTAATGCAATTTCAACTTATCTTGTAGATATTTTTAACTATTTTGAGAGTTAATTTATTGAATAGTAGACTGTATATAGATTTTTCAGCGACGACTATTTATATTTTGCTTATCTCAATAACATGACTTACATATTTGCCAGTTGAGAAAACTGGCAATCCAATCTTCATTAAATAATCTCCGGAATATGTTTTGCCATTAAATTTAAAACGTGATTTTGCTTCAGGCATTAAATTTATCTCCTCAACTTTATACTCAGCGGTTGCATCTAGCCCCTCAAGTAAGACGTTACAAATATTTTCGGCATAACGCGGTGCCACATCAAAAGCAAACATCACCGCTTTCTCTTTACCGCCACCAACATACATTAACGCTGAGTGATTACCACTATATGGTGATACCAAACGATATAAATCACCATCAAAAAGAGTTGTTTGCAGTCTATTGAAATTTGCGATAGCTGCTCTACAATATTGCAGTTCTGCTTGCGATAATTCTTCTGTTCTAATATCAAATCCTAGTCTACACATAGAAGCCACATCGGTTTTGAACTTAACAGATTGTAGTTTACTCCATGACGTGACATGAGCAGCAATACTTTTTGAAGGAAAGAAATGAGAGAACCCCCATTGAATAAATAGACGCTCAACAGGATCTGTGTTGTCGCTCGCCCAAAATTCTGTAAAATATTTGAGTGCCTCGTAATCAGATCGTCCGCCACCACCCGAACAGAGCATCATATCTAATTGTGGATATTTCACTTTTATACGCTCTAATATGTTATAAAATCCGCGCACATAATCAATATAGAGTTGCGATTGCTTATCTTTCAGATATGGAGAATAGATATTAGTTATAGGACTATTACAATCCCATTTTAAATAGGCGATTTTAGGATTTTCTATCATCAACTTATCCACCACTCCAAACACGTAATCTTGCACTTTTGGATTACATAGATCAAGCACCATTTGTGAGCGGAAATAATATTCATCTCGATTTGGCAGATGAATCACCCAATCTTTATGTTTCTCATACAACTCACTTTTGTGACTTACCATTTCAGGCTCTATCCAAAGACCAAATTTAACATTCTTACCCTCTGCTACCTCTATCAACTTAGCTATTCCTTCTGGTAGTTTAGATTTTGTAACATCCCAATCGCCAAGACCTTGCGTGTCATTTTTACGTGGATATTTGTTTGCAAACCAACCATCATCGAGCAAAAACATGTCTACACCAAGATCAGATGCCTCACCGATTATCTTACAAAGTTTATCTTGATCAAAATTAAAATATGTTGCCTCCCAATTGTTTAGAAGAGTCATCCGCCCTGTTTCTCCATCTTTCAACTGATGAGTTCGAGCCCAACGGTGAAAATCACGACTTGCCTCACCTGTGCCATTTTGACTAAGGGTGAATATAAATTCGGGTGTGATAAATTTTGTATTCGGCTCTAAAATATATTCTGAAGCATAAGGATTTATAGACGATAAAACACGTAAACGATTAAGATTATCAACCTCAAATGTAAAACGAAAGTTCCCCGTCCATGCCAACGTTCCAAGCAGCACCTCAGAAAGTTTCTCATCGGCATTTTTGTCAAGCGACAAAACAAAAAAGGGAGAACAAAACATATTGGCTCTAGTGCCAAGTTTTGTGTCGATCATCTTTTTACCAAATGTCAATTGCTGCTCACTCATGTTTACTTCGTGTGCCCAATCGCCTGAAAATTCGGTCAGAAAATATTTCTCACGATTGAATTGAAGAAGTGATGAGGCATAGTTATATATTGTGATAGCCTTCTTCTCTGTGTGCGAAATCACCGCATGACTCTTGATCACATTTTCTTTTTCATAGAGTGTAAAACATAGATCCACCGCTGTGCCATACACTTTATCTCTCAACGAAACCACTGTTTCGGAGATTCCAGCAGCAATATTTGTAGTTTTATGATCTACATATGTAAGTAGTAACGATGGGTTTCCATCACAATGCAACACTCTTATGGCAGGCTCAAAATAATCTTCCATTCCATGAGCGACATATGCCTCACCCGACATTGGCAAATGCTCAATATCCGACGCGTTTAGCAGCTTTTCACCAAAATATGATTGATATAATCTTCCATTATCAGCAACTTTAAATATCAAATCGGTCTTACACGTTGAAAGACGAATGGTTTGAGTTAGCCCCTTATTTATTATAATAAGCAAAGCTAATAGCAATAAAAATGTTCTCTTCATTTCAGTTATAGGTTATTGGTTATAGGTTATAGGTTATAGGTTGTGACAAAATTAATAAAAAAAAATCGGCACATGCAATATGTGCCGATTTTTGTTATTAAGAAAAAACTGCTTACAATTTTGGACCTGATGCAATAAGACCTGCACCTTCTGGAAGATATTGTTCGAAGTTGTTGATATATTTAGCAGCCAATGATTTAGCTTTTTCTTCCCAAACTTTAACATCTGAGTAAGTGTCGCGTGGATCAAGAATACCTTCAGAAACATTATTTAGTTTCTTAGGAGCTATAAGATTCAAGATAGGAATTTGAACTTTTTCAGCTTTGTTGATTGAACCATCAATGATCGCATCAATGATAGCACGAGTATCTTTAATTGAGATACGTTTGCCAGTTCCGTTCCAACCAGTGTTTACAAGGTATGCTGTTGCTCCGTGTTCTTTCATTTTGTCTGCCAAAACTTTAGCATAGATAGTAGGGTGAACTGTTAAGAACGCCTCACCAAATGCTGGAGAGAATGATGGAGTTGGTTCTGTGATACCACGCTCTGTGCCTGCAAGTTTTGATGTGTAACCGCAAAGGAAGTGATATTGAGCAGATTTTTCATCAAGGATAGATACTGGAGGCAACACACCAAATGCGTCGGCTGAAAGATAGATAATCTTTTTAGCGTGACCTGCACGTGATGGAAGAACGATTTTAGAGATGTAGTAGATAGGGTAAGAAACACGAGTGTTTTCTGTCACTGAACCATCTGCATAATCAGGAGTGCCGTCGGCTTTCACTGTAACATTCTCAAGAAGAGAGTCACGGCGAATAGCACGCCAAATGTCAGGTTCGTTAGCTTCAGAAAGACCGATTGTTTTTGCATAGCAACCACCTTCATAGTTGAACACACCGTTGTTATCCCAACCATGCTCATCGTCACCGATTAAGAAACGTTTTGGATCGGCACTTAGAGTTGTTTTGCCTGTTCCAGAAAGACCGAAGAACAATGCAACATCACCATCTTTACCAACGTTTGCAGAGCAGTGCATAGATGCAATACCTTTAAGAGGCATGTAATAGTTCATTACGCTGAATAAACCTTTTTTCATCTCACCACCGTACCATGTTCCACCGATAACTTGAAGTTTTTTAGTTAGGTTGAACGCAACAAAGTTTTCTGAGTTCAAACCCATCTCTTTCCAGTTAGGGTTTACACATTTTGCAG
>JAVVZN010000221.1:0-3518 GCA_036650555.1 Rikenellaceae bacterium | reverse complement strand
AAAACTCATTGGCGCACCCATAACATGGCTCCACCAAGCTTGTTTTTGATCTTTAGTGATATATTCATAAAATGATATTTTCTTATCATTATTTTCCACTACTATCGGTACAAGTTCAAGTAGAAAAGGTGTGCTCTGCAAAATCTCAGGATATAACTCCTCAGATATTCCATCGCTTGCAACGCCTCCAATATTAAACCCTGCCATAGCGGCCAAACCACCCATTGCCCCCATAGATCCACCACCTTTTTTACTTTCTGCGGCAATCTTTACGGTAGATAAGTAGGTTTTAGGCATTGAGAAAGCCACAACAGTTCCAATCACTAGTCCAATCACTCCCCATTTAATCAACATCCGTTTTTTAGCCCAGACACACTGCATCAACTCAACAAGATCTATCTCTTTTTCCGTATTATCCATCTATTTTTCAATTTTAATATATTCATTATACACTAGTTTAATTCCGTCCACTAGTTTAATTTGCGGTTGCCATCCCATTGCAAATAACTTCGATGAATCCATAAGTTTGCGCGGAGTGCCATCTGGTTTATCACTATTCCAGATTATATCTCCTGTGTAACCAACAATATCACGAACCAATTCAGCAAGTTGCTTTATCGACACCTCTTCACCGCTACCAACATTTACATGAGAGAAGTCGCTATAATTTTCCATACAAAAAACTGTGGCATCAGCCATGTCGTCGGCGTGCATAAATTCTCTCAAAGGAGCGCCTGTACCCCATAGCTCAACCGATGGTTTTGCCTCAATCTTAGCATCATGAAACTTACGTATCATGGCAGGCAAAACATGGCTCGACGTTAGGTCGTAGTTGTCGCCCGGTCCGTAGAGGTTTGTTGGCATCACACTCACATAATCACATCCATACTGTGCACGATAGGCCTCACACATTTTTATACCAGCAATTTTTGCTATCGCATAAGGCTCATTAGTAGGCTCCAACGATCCGGTAAGCAACTGATCTTCCACCATTGGCTGAACCGCCATACGAGGATAGATGCACGAGCTACCGAGAAACATCAGTTTCTTAACGCCAGTAAGATACGAAGAGTGAATAATATTACACTCTATCATCATATTCTCATAGATAAACTGCGCACGTTCAATGCTATTTGCCACTATGCCACCAACTTTTGCAGCAGCCAGAAACACATAATCAGGTTTTTCTGCTTTGAAAAACTCCAAAACTTGTGTTTGATTTATCAAATCAAGCTGCAAGTGTGAGCGCGTCACGATATTATGAAACCCTCTATTATTAAGATTACGAACTATTGCCGACCCCACCATTCCACGATGACCTGCAACATATATTTTAGCTGTTTTCTCCATTATTCAAAATAGTTAAGAGTTTGGTAGCCGCCAGCCTTTAGATAAGCATCTTTCTTCATCAGCTTCACATCGCTAACCATCATCTCCTCTATCAACCCTTTAAGATCATACTCTGGTTTCCATCCGAGCACGGTATTAGATTTTGTAGGATCGCCAATCAATAGCTCAACCTCAGTAGGACGGAAATACTGTGCATCGACCTCCACCACTCTATCGCCAATTCGATTAAGCATTGCCTCCAAAAATTCAGCACCCACTCTTTCAGCAAATTTACCACGATCAATATTCTTCACAACACCCTTCTCATCAATACCTTCACCCACAAAATCCAATTCAATGCCAATATATGAAAATGCCATCCGCACAAATTCTCTTACGCAGGTGGTGACTCCAGTGGCAATCACATAATCGCTAGGTGCATCTTGCTGCAAGATGAGATACATAGCTCTCACATAATCTTTAGCATGCCCCCAATCGCGCTGCGCCGACATATTTCCAAGAAACAACTCACCTTGCATGCCAAGAGCAATCTTAGCAGCTGCACGAGTGATTTTACGTGTCACAAAAGTCTCGCCACGCACAGGCGATTCATGATTAAACAGAATGCCATTGCAAGCATACATCTTATAAGCCTCTCGATAATTGACCGTAATCCAATAAGCGTACATCTTTGCCACAGCATAAGGCGAGCGAGGATAAAACGGTGTTCGCTCCGATTGTGGCACCTCCTGCACTAATCCATAAAGCTCCGAGGTAGACGCTTGATATATCCGAGTTTTCTCCGTTAGCCCCAACAGCCTCACAGCCTCCAACAATCTAAGCGTCCCAACCCCATCAGCATTAGCCGTATATTCTGGAGTATCAAACGACACCTTTACATGCGACATAGCCGCCAGATTATAAATCTCATCTGGCTGCACCTCTTGAATGATCCGTGTGAGATTCAGAGAATCAGTCATATCACCATAATGCAGAATAAACTTCCGCCCATCCACATGTGGGTCTTGATAAATATGATCAATCCTATCCGTATTAAACATAGACGACCGCCTCTTCAACCCATGCACCACATACCCCTTTTTAAGCAAAAATTCAGCCAAATAAGCCCCATCCTGCCCCGTAACACCTGTAATTAACGCAACCTTCGCCATAATCGAATATTTATCTATCAATCTGCAAATTTAACTTTTATTATTGGTTGAACAAATAGGGAGGTTTTATTCACTGACGAATATAACATCATTTTTCTTTTTGTCATGAACAAACTCATAATTAAGCGTTCTCTCCAATCCTTCACCCAACGTAAACATCGGTTTAAATTCACTTTCTAAAACATGTGTAGCATCAAACTGAGTTGTGGCACAGAACTTTTTAACGCGCACTGAACTAATTGACAGCTTTTTATGAGTAATAAAAGCTAATAAATCAAATCCATAACCACCTAACATCCCGATAAAATATGGGATATGCAACGATGGAATCTTTTTATTTAGAACTTTACTTACATGATCAACTAATTGATTCATAGTAAAATCAGGCTTATCAATATAGTTAAATACGTCGTAACCACTGACTTTTTTCTCTATACAGAACTTAATTAGTGCAACAATATTTCCGACATAAGCCATAGATTTTTTGTTTTCACAACTACCAATCATCAGAAATTTACCAGTGGCAATTTGTCTTAATAAATTATAGACATTTCCCCTATTACGCTCTCCAAAGATCACAGTAGGGCGAATAATATTAAGGTTTCTATCATCACCCTTTGCATACCACTCGCGCAACACCTCCTCTGCCTGCCATTTACTTTTACCATAATGATTGAATGGATCTGCCGCATGGTTCTCATTAGGATTCTTCTTATTCAATCCGTAAATAGCCACAGAACTAGTAAACACAATACGCTTAATTCCAATAGCATCCATAGCTTTTAGAACATTACGAGCTCCTTCAACATTTACATCATAATATTTCTGAATAGGTGAAACATCATCACGATGTTCTGCTGCAAGAAGGACAACTAAATCAACTCCATACAGCTGTTTCTCAATAGAATCAACATCTAATACATTTCCAATTATAGTAATATCATTATAAAAATGACTAGCCTGTTTGTCAATATTTAAAACTTCATTTTGTTCTCTTAATATCTCAATAAGACGTGT
>JAVVZN010000220.1:3146-3536 GCA_036650555.1 Rikenellaceae bacterium | reverse complement strand
AACTTGTACAGTTCCTCCACCAAAATCGCCTCTACGTTCTTTAGATAACACGGACCAGTATATTTTACCTGTAGTTACATTGGATTTTTTTGTGAGGCTTTCATCAATAAATCTTTCGTAGTGTCCTAAGTCAAGATCGGTTTCGGCACCATCTTCAGTCACATAACATTCGCCATGCTCATAAGGATTTAATGTTCCGGGATCTACATTAAGATATGGATCTAATTTTTGTATTGTCACACTATAACCACGTGCTTGAAGCAATTTTGCAAGCGACGCAGATATTATACCTTTACCAAGTGACGAAGCAACTCCTCCTGTAACAAACACATATTTGGTTTGTTTGTGTGTATTATCTATCATTGTTTAATATATTTCTTTTATTACTGG
>JAVVZN010000220.1:0-3136 GCA_036650555.1 Rikenellaceae bacterium | reverse complement strand
GTTGAATCTTATTATTCACATCAGCAACGAGACTTTGTGAATTTTTGCTGCCTGAGAAGAAACCAATATTGTTCTCCCATAGGGTGATGTCTGATTCAAGATTTTTTATTTTTGTTGTCAAACGCTCTCTCTCACCCTCTACACGGCGGTTGTTGCCACTGCTTTTTATTGATGAAACACGCTCTTTAAACCGATCTATCTTGCGTTTTGATTCGTTTCCACGAAGTGCATCAAAACGTGCATCTATTAGTGAACGATACTCTTTTTGCAAAGCCTCTTTCTCTTTGATAGGCACAAAACCAATCTCCATCCAACGACGTTGAAATTCTTTCAAAGCAGTGAAACCATCATCAACCGATGGAGCCTCGTAGGCTTTTATCTCAGCTATAATGGCTTGTTTTGCGGCTAGATTAGTTTCGTATTTGCCGTCTATATCTACATAATGCGAACTCTTACGTTCAAAAAATACGTCGCACGCAGCTCTGAAACGCTTCCACACAAGATCGGAATGTTTGCGTGAAACCACACCTATCTCTTTCCACTCTTTTTGAAGTGCAATAAGATCAGACGAACCTTTTTTCCAATCATCGCTTTGTGATATTGCCTCAGCTTGAACACATATAGCAATTTTTCGTTGCAAATTATTTTCCATCTCCGATTTTGCAGATAAGAAAAATTCGCGTTTTTTCTCGAAGAAGTTATCACATACAGTTCTGAAACGAGCATAGATTTTGGTGTTATCGCGCTTTGGTGCAAAACCTATTGTTTTCCACACTTTTTGGATTTCAACCAAGCTTTTCGATGCGTCGTCCCACTCTTTACGAGAAGAGTATTCCGCAGTAAGAAGTGCCTCACATTTTTCACATAATCCTGTTTTTAATGCAAGATTTGAGTTCTGTTCTTGTTTTATTTGATCAAAATGATCTTGATGTTTTTTATTTATCTTGCTACTCACATCTTTAAACCTATCCCAAAGTTGATCTTTAAATTCGGGAGCCACCGGACCAGTTTCACGCCATAAGTCGTGCAATTTTTGAAGTTTACCAAAGGCAATGACAATAGATTCCTCCATAAGCAGAGCCTCAGCCTCCTCACAGATTATTACTTTTGCCTCATAATTCTTTTTTAGGTCGAGATCACGCAACTCTTTATTTATTTTTACGAAGTTATAGAAATTCTCAACATGAAGATGGTATGTTTCCCAAAGATCTTTTATATTAGCTTTAGGCACGATTCCAGACTCTTTCCAACGGTTTTGCAATTCACGGAAAGTGGCAAAAGTTTGGTTTATGGTTTCTGAGTTGTTTGTAAGTTCTTTTAATTCTTCAATGATCTGAAGTTTAATTTTAAGATTGTTTTCGTTTTCACTCTCAATCTTTTGTAGAAAGTTGTTTCTTTTTGATCTGTACTCAGCAAACAGTTCTTTCAAACGTGTTTCTAATCCATCTGGGGCAGTTACAAATTCTTCTACCACTCCGCCTGCATCAATAAATGCTTTTTTCTGAGCCTCAATAGCTACGCGTTGAGCCTTATAAAAAGCTATTTTTATGAGCTCTGCATCTTTTCTAAATGCTGAGATAGATTTTGTTGCCAAAAATTCTTCAAAAAGAGCAACTAGTTCTTCTCTTGTTTTGCCTGAAATATCCTCAGAAGTTATGGTTTGAACAGCAGCAGATTGCTCCTCTTCACTTTCGGCACCTAAATCCAATTCAGAATTTTCGGCATCCATAATGGCATCCTCATCGGAAAAATCTACATCTTGCTTAGTTTTTTCAACAGTGTCAAGGGTGTCTGTAACATTAGTATTGTCGTGCGCAGTGGCATCGGCTTGTTCTTTAAGAACAGAATTTTCATAAACATTATTTTCCATAACGTCAATGGTTTAAGTAGTTAATTAATCGAATTTCTACAAAATGATCAATCGTTCAATCACAATGTAGGTAACAAATGGCAAAAGTAACGATTTTTTTTTATATATAGTAGAAACAATCTATTTTTAATTTCACAAACACTTTTTTGTAGTTCAAAATCGTTATATGAGTACGTTTAAAGTAGTAAAATTAGTAAAAAAGCATAATTAGTAAACAATACTATAATATTATTGAACTATAATGCAATATTATTCGTACATTTGCAAAAATTACAATCTTTAATAACAACAATGGTAAGCATTGTAGCTTGATGTAACTACTAACTATTTGATTACTTAACTGTTTTACAACCCAAATTAATGTATGAAAATTATTAACATTATCATTGCATCATTAATGATATTTTCGGCAACCGGTTGCAGATTCAACACAAAAAAAGGAACTTACCAGAGCATTGAATTACAAACCCTAAATAATGTACATTGTGAGAATATGTTTGTTGTTGGCGATAAGCTTGTTTTTATCACTAATTCTGAAGATTATTTTTTTGATTATTATTTATTACCAAGCATGAAATACATCGGTTCGTTCGGCACACTTTCTCGTAACACCAATGGTTTTTCTATGGTGCCATCGCCCGATCTGATTAGAGTTTTGAACGACAGTAGTTTTGTGTCGGACAATAGAATTATAACTTTTATATCGCAATCAGATAGTGTCAGTATCAACGAAAATATAGAAAATAATTTTATGAGTAATGATAAAATTGATTCGATGCTGAATATAAAATTAATATATAAAACCGGCATGGAAGATGGAGCTTATATAAAGTCGAATGTGATAAATGGTATGATCTATTCGCTCTATTATAGTAAAGGTGATAACAATATTGATTTCTACAAACAAACTCCTGAATTACATGTGTTTGACATGAATTATGTGCTCTTAAGAAAATATTATTTCACAAATCCTCTAATATCATTTGCTATATCGGCAAAATACAATAAAATATATACACTATCTACAAAAAACAACACGCTGCAAATATATGATTTGTAAATTAATTTCGTTAATAAATTAAACTGTTTCTTATAATACTTTATAATTTTCTACAATGAAAAATGTTTTCTTAAACTTTATATTAATACTCATATCAGGTCAATGTTTCGCAAATAGCCGAACACATTCTATACCTATGGAATCTACTTCACAAATAAATTCCTACATAAACAAAGCCATAAAAGAGCATTACTTCCCTGGAGCAC